>DATNJE010000144.1:0-2314 GCA_035604095.1 Terriglobales bacterium | reverse complement strand
TGAGCGCAGTTTTTCGCAGGGTCGGGCTGGCCTCAGCCACGGATGACAAGAGCAACCCTCCTGTAGGGGTGCGCGACGTTCGCGGAACGCTACAACTTAGCACCCGGCGTCATCGGGGGTCAATGCCAGCATTCTCGGCTGTGACCAGGGTCACTTGAGCCCCGCGAAGAAGCGCGCTACTCTCGGGCATGGCCTACCTCTGTGCGCAATGCGACCGGGAAGAAAAACAGTGCGAGTGCACGCGCTTCTGCACTCTCTGCCAGGGCTGGGACAGCGTTCGCCTCTGTAACGACGGCCAGTACTACTGCCTGACGTGCCGCGAAGCCTGCGACCTGCAGGCGCAGAGCTAGGCTTGCGTTTCACGTTTCAAGTTTCACGTTTCCTCACAAGAATTGTTGCCGCCCGCGTTAAACTCCCTCCCGCATGCCAGGATTCTCATTCCACCCGCTCACGTCGGATCGCTGGCCCGACCTGGAGCGCCTGTTCGGACCACGCGGCGCGTGCGCCGGTTGCTGGTGCATGTGGTGGCACTTGACCCGGCCTGAGTGGAACCGCGGCAAGGGCGAAGGCAACCGCAAAGCATTTCGGAAATTGGTTCGCTCTGGCGCCGAACCGGGCGTTCTCGCCTATGCTGCCGGTGAGCCCGTGGGCTGGTGCGCCGTCGCACCGCGCCCGCAATACTCCCGGCTCAGCACCAGCCGCATTCTCAAGCCGGTGGACGATCAGCCGGTGTGGTCGGTGACCTGCTTTTTCATCGCGCGCGGCTTCCGGCATCAGGGGTTATCGACCGAACTGCTGAAGGCCGCCGTAGATTTCTCACGCGCCCGTGGTGCGAAGATCATCGAGGGATATCCGCACGACTCGAAGAGAGTGCCCGCCGACGTCTTCGTCTACACTGGCCTGGCCTCGGCGTTCCGCAAAGCGGGATTCAAAGAGGTGGCGCGGCGCTCGAAGACACGGCCTATCATGCGCATGGCGAGCGAGGTGTGCTGATGAACGGCCGCGGTCGGCACTCGCACGAGGGACTCTCGAGAAAGCCACGTCTTGTGGTGAGAATTGTCGCTGTGCTTGCTGGTTTGGCCATGATCTCGCTGGGGGTGCGGCCGCTGCTAGCGCGTCGAGGGTACGTTTATGAGAACTGGTGGGGCGACCCGGTGTTTGTTGCCATTCCGATTGTCGCGGGCCTCTTTACGCTCTTCGCCGTTATCTTTAGGCCGACGTGGCTAGAGTCTCGTAGAACTCGGTCGAAGTCCCGGTTTCGCGGCTGGCCTCGATAAGCCGTCACCCGATGGCCTAATCACCCGATCATCAATTCCTCAACGGCTTTCCCGTCTTCAGCGTGTGCTGGATACGCTCTTGCGTTTTGCGTTCGCCGGCGAGGGATTTGAACGCCTCGCGCTCCAAATCCAGGATGTATTGCTCGGTGACCGGCGTGCCCGGCGAAACCCGGCCGCCGCAGATCACTTCAGCGACCTTGTTGCCGATCTTCAGCTCATGGTCGGTAATGTAGTCGCCCTGCCGCATCAAGTGAACGCCCAGCTTGAGCGTGGCCAGGATGCTTTCCCCAGGCGCAGGGATGGTGCGCGGCACGGGCGGCTGGTAGCCGGCGCGGACCATGTCCAAGGCGCGCGCCTTGGCGTCGGCCAGCACGCGCTCGCGGTTCATCACGATTTCGTCGCTGTCGGAGAGGAACCCGAGATGGCGCGCCTCGCTGGCCGAGGTCGAGACCTTGGCCATGCCGATGGTCTCGAAGGTACGCTTCATGGCTTCCATCATTTCGACGGATTCGCCGCGGCCCTCCGGCCGGACCGAACTTGCGGCATCCACCGCGCGCAGCAGCATCTCCTTGCAGCCGCCGGCGCCGGGCAGCAGCCCGACTCCGACTTCCACCAGCCCCATGTAAAGCTCGGCATGGGGCGTCCGCGCGGCTGCGTGCAGCGAAACTTCGCAGCCGCCGCCGAGCGTCATGCCGAAGGGCGCGGCCACCACCGGCTTGGACGAGAACTTGATGGCCTGGGTCATGGCTTGGAACTGGCGGATGGCAAGGTCCACCTCGTCCCATTCTTCGTCTTGTGCCCACATCAGCAGCATCATGATGTTGGCGCCGACGGAGAAGTTGTGCGCGTCGTTGGTGATGACGAACGCGTTAAAGTCGTCGCCGGGACCGGCAGGTTTCAGCGTTTGCGCGATCAGTTGCACGATGTCGCCGCCAAGCGAATTGGCCTTGGAGTGGAACTGGATGCAGCCCACGCCATCGCCCAGGTCGACCAGCGACGCGCCGGAATTCTTCTTGACCACGTAGTTCGACTTCTTT
>DATNJE010000143.1:0-3747 GCA_035604095.1 Terriglobales bacterium | reverse complement strand
CCGTAGCGCAGGTGGCGCAGCTTGTCGGTGGTGAGGAACGAAGTCCCGGCGAAGTTGGCTTCCATGCCCAGCACCCGGTCGAGTTCGATGGGATGGCCCACCGACTCGTGGATCTGCAGCCCGAGCTGCGAGGAATCCAGGATGATGTCGAAAGTGCCTTCCGGGCACTGGTCGGCTTTGTGCAACGCCACCACCTCATCCGCGATGCGGCGCGCGTTCTCCACCAGCTTCAGTTCCTCCACCAGTTCGTATCCCTTGTTCTGATACTGCCCGCCGAAAGAGTTGGGGTAAGAACGCTTGTGGATCTCCGTCCCCGCGAACGCGTAGGCGGCGTAGCCCGCGCCGGTGATGAACTTGGTCTGGTGGATGTCCGAACCGATGGAGGAATAGAACCACTGCTCGTAGCGGCGGAAGCTGAACATCGCCTCGGCCAGCGTGACGCCTTCGACGGCGCGCAGCTCGGAATCCACTTTCAGCAGGAGATCAATGTTGTCGGCGATCGACGTGGTGAAGGGATCGATCTTGTAAGGCGTGGCCCACTCGTCCACGTAGGCCTTTTCGGGCGCGAGCTGCAGCTCGTGTTGCTTGACGCGGGCGGAGGCGCGCGCAACCTCGACGGCGCGGGCGGCGGTGGCCTCGACCGCAGCCCGGGAAAGATCTTGCGTGGCGGCGAAACCCCAGGCGCCGTCGGCGATTACGCGGATGCCAACGCCCAGCGACTCCGAGTTCGACGCGTGTCCCACCTTGCCGTTCTTGGTGGCGATGGTGCGGGCGCGCTCATCCACCACGCGCAGATCGCAGTAGCCCGCCCCGCGGCTCTGCGTGGTGTTCAGAATCCAGGAAGCAATGTCCTTCATGCTGATTGTTTCCAGCCTCTCGGGCGTCTCCACATCCGGGTCGCATACCTACGATGATAAATGCTGGAAGGGATTCTGTGTGGCCGCGAGGCCGGGGTTTTTCCACAGCCTGTCGGGAAAACCGTCACAGAAGCTGTGGCACATCGCGGCGGAAGAACTGCTTCACCTCGTCCCAGTCAAGCGGCACGAGCATGTGGGGCATCGGATCCCTCTCGGCGTCGTCAAAGAAGATTAGAGATTTCAGCATGTGAAGCCTGTTGTGGCGGGTTTGAGTGTACTTGCGGTCGAACCACTGCAGTAGGTTGGTAAGGCCGAAGCGCTGGGCGCAGACGTACGTATCCACGAAATCGCGCTTTGTGCCGCGGCTCGCGATGGCGCTTATCTTCATGCAGGCGATATCGCGTGGGTCCGCAACGGGGATCTCGAGAAACTGGGCAAACGGAAACAATACCGGGTAGGCGTATCCGAGGAAACTCACCTTCGATCCTTGGATGGTAGCGTGCAGCGTATGCGGACTCTTTGCGGCCAGCGAGAAGTCGGCCAACGCCTGGAGGCGCTGGAGCAAGGAATCCTCGTCAAAGAGATCCGCGGCAAAGAAGTCCAGGTCCCGCGACAACCTGTGGCCGAATTGCAGGGCAAGACCGGTCCCGCGGGCCAGGTAAAAGCGGTCAAGCAAGTTCGCATCCCGGAGAGCGTGAAGCGTTCCTTCGACCGAAGCGGTAATCACTTCGTGGTGCCACGCCAAGCCTTCATGATTTGTCATGGCAACTTCCTTGTGCTGAGGAATGGATTGGGCTAGCGGGTTTGGTTGAGGGCCGCAACCTCGTTGGGCGGAACCCCGTAGACGAGCGCCCAGAAGTTGGCGGATTTTCGCGAGAGACGTCGTTCCGTGCACAGCACCCTTCGGATCTCGGCCTCGGAAAACGTCTGCCGCAGCCACTCCACCGCCGGTTCGCTCCCAAACTCCAAGACCCGGAAGATGGTGTAGTCGGGATAGGCCGCGGGGTTAAAAGTGTCGCGGTTCGTATCCCAGAATAACGTTTGTAAGTTACTCGGAATCATACACTTATGAGTATAGGCCAAGGTGCGGCCAAGTCAATCGCAAACCCGCGCGAACCCGCGCAGCGGCTAGTGCTTGACCAGTTCGTCGGAGAGCAATCGCGCTTTGAGCGCCAGATTGCGCGCGCGCACCGCGTCGGAGCTGGCCGTGGCCTCGCGCGACTGCTTCATGTATTCCTTGATCTGGGCCACCATCGCCTGCTCCTCCGGACTAAGCGGACGGTTGATGCTCTTCAGGTTTGCGTCCGTGGACTGCAGCAGTTGTTCCGTGGTCTGCTTGTTGCGCGACGAAGAGTCTTCCAGGGCCACGCCGGCCGCGAGCTGCCCTGGCGAATTGGGCGCACTGCCTTCCTGGATCACCAGTTTGCTGGTCTGGGTGGGAGCGGAAGCTGGCGCCGCTGGCGCGGCCTGGGTCTGCTGGCCTTGGTTCGTGGAGGCCGGAGCGGCGGGTTTCTTGGCGCTGGGCTTCTTCTTGGGCGGCGTTTTCTCGGCGGTGGTTTCCGTCTTCTGCGGCTCGGCAGGCGCAGGAGCCGGCTGGGTCTCGACCGGCGGTTCCGCGGGCGGCGGAGGCGCGGGCTCGGGCTGGACGGTGGGAGCCTGCCCCTGCTGCGGCACTGGCGGCGGCTGCTTCCTGAAGGGGCAGCCGGAGAGCGTCGCGAGCAGAGCTGCAATCCCGATCAACGATAAGTGGCGCTTCATCTGTCCTCTTAGATTACCTGAAGCCGCGCTTCCCCGTACCATTCCTTAGCCCAGCGGACGCGCTGCGACCTCCTGGGCAGCCTCCACCTCCGCCGTGAAGAGCGGGAAGCGCAGCCGGAACGTGGTGCCTTGCGCTTCTACGGAATCGTATTCCACCGAGCCGTTGTGCAATTGCATGACGCGATAAGCCATGGCCAGCCCGATGCCGCTGCCGTTCTTCTTGGTGGTGAAATAAAGGTTGAAGATCTTGTCGCGGACCTCCTGCGGGATGCCGGCGCCGTGATCGCGAATCTCCAGCTGTGCGTCGTCGTCGGCGAGGCTTCCCACCAGCCTCAGCTCCCCGCCGCCGGGCATGGCCTGCACCCCGTTGAGCACGATGTTAAGCACCGCCTGCTTCACCAGGTCGGCATCCACTTTGACCGGCAGGCTTTCGCCGGGGAAGTCGCGCACGATGCTGACGCCGTGGCGCTCGGCGTCGGGCTGGGCCAGCACCACCACCTCATCCACCAGCCGGCGCAGGTCGAGGTCGGCCAGCCGCAGTTCCACCGGGCGGGTGAAGTCCACCAGCGTCTGCACCACGCGGTCGAGCCGCTGGATTTCGCTGCTGATCACGTCGATGTGCCGCCGGGTGTCGGGATCGAGCTGTTGCAGCTTCTGCCGCAGCACCTCCAGGTGCACGACGATGGCGTTGATCGGGTTCTTGACCTCGTGGGCCACCCCCGAGGTCAGCCGGCCGATGGCGGCCAGCCGGCGCGAGAGTTCGATCTCGTCCTCGATGCGGCGCACCGACTCGGCGTCGCGCAGGGTGAGGAGCGCTCCGATGCGCTCGCCGCGCTCCTCGATGAAGTCGAGCGAGACCTGCAGCCGCGTGGCGCTTTCGCTTACCACCTCGCGGCCGGAGAGCGCCTGATGGCGTTCGAAGCACGCCAGCACCAGCCGGCCCAGCCGGGTGTCGTTGCTGAAGATCTCGCTGACGCTGTGCCCGAGCATTTCTCCGCGCGGCTTGCCCACGAACCCTTCCACCGACGCGCTCACCAGCACGGCGCGCGAATCGCGGGTGAACAGCATGACGCCGTCCTGCAGGTTGGCCATGATCTGGTCGAGGTTCTCCTTCAAGGCGGAGAAGACCTCC
>DATNJE010000142.1:0-5858 GCA_035604095.1 Terriglobales bacterium | reverse complement strand
TTTTGCATACTCGCCGGACGATAGAATCGAGTGCCGATTCAGGACGGGAGCTGGACGGCGCCGATACTCGCCAACGACGCCAGCATCACACGGGCTTGTTCGGCCGGTACGCCGGTGGCCTCGGCGATTTCGTTTGCGGTGCGGTGACCGTCGGTGGCGCGGAAGACTCTTTCCACCTCCGGTTCAACTTCCACCACGTAGATCCGTCCGGCATGGGTGCGCGAGAAGAGCAGCGTAACCTCGCGCCGCAGGTCATCGCCGATGGCCTCTCCGGCGCGCAAGCGCGGCAGCATCTCGGGCAGCGCCCACGCGAATCGACGGCAAACCGCGCTTAATCCTTGTGACGGCCGGTCAGGACTCGCCCCACGCTCCGCCGTAGCTGCCTGAAGGAAATAGGCATACTCATAGTCCAGCAGGTCCGGCCACCACGCGCCCGGTGGCGGAGGTGCCTTGAGGTGCTTGAGCGCCATTCCACCGACGCGGCGCGCCGAATCCGATGACCCCATTGCGCACTCGGTCAGGAACTGGTCAAACTCTGCGCCGTCCACTACCTCTTCCGCCACCCCTCCGTCTTGCTTGCCGAAACGACGTGAATACCGGAACGAACGCGCCAGGCGGTCGCGATAATAGCGCCGCGCCAGGAAATGCGCGAACCGCGCCGCCCTTGCCACTTCGTCCATGGAGATCGGCGCCAGGCGCGGTTCTTCGGCGCGCGCGCTGGCGTCCGTCAGGTAGCGGATGACCTCGTCCTGTACTGCACGATCACTCATGTTGTATCGCCGGCTGTCACGCGGGCGCCCCGCCAGCGCACCTGAAACGCGAAGCCTATAACTTTCCCTATGCCGTTTTCCTCGCCGCACTGCTCACGCCGAACGCCTCTCTTGTCATCTCTACCGACTCGAACATGACGTCGGCCGTGAGCGCCGGGGAGAACTGGTCCACGGTCACCGAACGCAGGCGGGGAGCGCGCTCGGCGATCCACACTCCCAATTCGAGAATCTCACTCGTCGGACGCGTGGGCGCCACCCACGGTCCGCCCAGGTCGCGGTCATCCTCCACGCCGCCCACGTGGATCTCGACCACCTTGTCCAGCGGAAACTCGCCGATACACTCGCGCGGGTTGCGCCGCTGGTAATGCGCGGCCAGCCAGAGGTGCGGCACGTCGATGAGGAACCCGCAGCCGGTCTCCTTGAAAAAGCGCTGCAGGAACTCTGCTTCGCTCATCTGCGCGTGCTCCACCGAGAAGAAGCCGGGGATGTTCTCCATCACCAGCGGCGCGCCCACAAAGGCCGCGAGGCGCCGCGCGTTGGCCACAAACCGCCGCAGGAACTCCTCCGTGTACAGGGGAGGGAAGACGTAGTCCAGCGTGTACTTGCTGTCTTCCGTGTGCAGGCATTGGAAGTGTTCGGCGATCCACGGCCCGCGATAGAGCTGCTGCAGGTTGCGCGCACGCTCCAACGCGTGATCGCTCAAGGGATCGGCAAGCTGCCCAAGATAATCGTGCAGCAGGAGCGGAAACTGTTCACGAATGCTGGGAAAAAGGGCATCGTCGCCGGCGGGAGGATCGGCCATCGAAAGGTGATCAACTGCAGCACCCTCTGACAGCAGTGCCTCTGCCAGGTGGGGGTTGTAAAAAGTCCCGACCGAGAGCCGCTCTGCGATGAATGACGGCATAAGTGCGGCTCCCGCGGCAGGCGTCCTGCTACTCGCTGCGGGAGCGAACAACGGCTGTGATCTCAGTGGCAGGTCGGCGCGACTTCCGTCGTGTCCACCAGGCTGAAGTTGTGACAGGTTGGGGCGATTTCCGCCGTCTCCACCAGCTTGTAGCCGACATGACAGGTGGGAGCGATTTCAGCAGTTTCTACGATCTTCATTTTGCGCAAGCCTCCTTCGTGTGACTGCCAACCCAGTAGTAGATGCAGGTCACTCACAAGTGACATCAAAAAAATTCGGGCGGATTCCTGCCGTTGTTTGGCCCCCCAAGTGCTCCCTAAACGCCGTGCACCGCCTAGCGGTCGCGAGGAACGCCCCCTATAGGGGCTGTGGATTCTCAAAAGGCACCTTTTCGAGTGTGCAATTGTTTGCACATGTCTGCTCGATGAAGTGGCATGACCTTCCTAAACTTTTGATTATAATGAACATTGTGCAAGGGCTGGACGGGGGGCTTTGGAATCCAGCTTGCAGAATTTTTTTTCGAGATTCACGGTTTGCGGCGATTACGCCGCGTGCGCGAGCCGTAGTCAGGGATGGCAGCCACAAGTCTGGCTGCCGCCAAGAACGTTTGCCGTTTCTTCAAGCTAGCTGACAGAAAGCGGGCTTTGAGTGTACCTGGATTTCTACAGTCTTAAACGCGAGCCGTTCTGCCTGACGCCGGATCCGAGGTTTCTTCACCTAGCCGATCCGCATCGCAATGCTCTGGTTTCGCTGGTCCAGGGTGTTCTGCGCCGGCGTGGCTTTATGGTGGCCACCGGCCCGGTGGGGACGGGCAAGACCACGGTTCTCAACGCGCTTCTGCACCTCCTGTCGAACCTCCACAAGAACGGGGAGCGCAGGCTGGCATCGGCTTTCCTGGTGAACCCGGTTCTGAGCCGGGAGGAGTTCCTCGAATCCCTGCTCGATGAGTTCGAGTTACAGGTGGTTTCCACCACCAAACCGCGCCGGCTGCTGGCGCTCCATGAACTGTTTCTGGAGGCGCAGAGCAAGGGCGGCACAGCGGTGCTCATCATTGACGAGGCCCATCTGCTGACCGTGGAGTTGCTGGAAGAGATCCGGTTGCTTACCAATATGGACACCCACCGCGAGAAGCTGCTCCAGGTGATCCTTTGCGGACAACCGGAACTGGCCACCCTGCTGCTGCAACCGCAGTTGCGAGCGTTGCGGCAGCGCATCGCGCTGCTGGCGCAACTGAGGCCGCTGACCCCGGGAGAGACCTGCAGCTACATCGAGCAAAGATTGCGCCTGGCGGGGCTGGAAGGACCGCTGCCGTTTTCCGCAGCAGCTCTCGACGAGATCTATCGCCGCACTCAGGGGGTGCCCCGCTTGATCAATCTTCTCTGCGATAGCTGCCTGAGCATCGCGCTGCAGATGCACAATAAGGACGTGGATAGCGACATCGTGCGCGCCGCCGCTTCCGGGCTCACCGTGACGCCGCCCTCGGTGGTTGCCCCGCCACACGCCAACGGATCCGGTACTTCGCCGGGCACCGCCGCCGTCGAACCGCGTGCCATGCCCACGCGCGTCCTTCATGAGGAAAGCGAGACCCAGCGCCGAGCTGCCGGAGGCCAGTTGTGAGCAAATTCTTCAAACGTACCCAGAAAGTGAGCGAGATACCGGCCGAACGTCGCTCCCAGCCCGTTGATGGGCTGAGCGTTGATAAGCTGCTCGAAACCATCAACAGCAGCGTCGATGATCAGTTGGCAAGCCTGGAGACTTCCCCCTTCGAGTCGAAGACCACTACCGCGCTCGAAGCTGCGACCCAGGGCGCGTCGGTCGGGGTGGTGGAATTTCCTACCGAGGCGTATCGGATGGTCCGCCTTCCGCGCGATCCGCGGAGACTGTTCTTCCCCGAGGATGAGACCGTCCCCGCGCCGCCGGCCTTGGAGGCCTACCGCAGCTTCCGCACCCGTGTGCTTCGCTTGCAGTCACGGCGCCCGTTCCGAACCGTGGCCATCACCAGCGCCGCCAAGGGCGACGGCAAGACCCTGACCTCCAGCAACCTTGCCTTGTGCTGTGCCCAGCTTCCCCGATTTCCCGTTTTGCTGATCGATGGTGATCTCCGCACTCATGGCGCCAGCCGGTGCATTGGGCATGACGAAGGACCCGGCCTGGCCGACGTACTGAACGGCCGGGTGGCGCGCGAGGCGGCCGTGGTCGCCACCGACATTCCTAATCTCCACGTCGTCTGCGCCGGCGATGCCACGACAAATCCCCCGGAATTGTTCTCCGGGGCGCCCTGGAAGGAGTTCATCACCTGGTGCAAGGAAAACTTCAAGCTGGTGCTGGTGGATTGTCCGCCCGCGCTGATGCTGGCAGACTTCGAGCTGATCTCCGCCAGTTGTGACGGGATTTTGGTCGTCGCTCGCGCCGGCGCCACAGGAAAGCAAGCGCTGCAGGGGGTGCTGGCACACCTGGACAGCCACAAGCTGTTGGGTGTGATCCTTAACGGCTCGGCCCACTCCGAGCGCTACTACTACTACGGTGACAAGCGGAAATGATGTGAAACGGGCAACGGTAGGCGATTTTCGTGAGCTGAGGCGGTTGTGTACCCGAACCTGAAGTTGCAGATCTTCAAGCGTGGCGAGCGGCAGAACCATCTAGCGAGGCAGATGGGGATCAGCGACGCCATCCTCAGCAAGATCATCCATGGCTATCGCGAACCCACTGAGGCGGAACGGACCCTGCTGGCCGCTCGTCTCGAGGCGGACGAAACCTGGCTGTTCGAGAAGTTTGAGGGCGGAGCTACGCCCATTCTTACCACCGTCCCCACCAACGGCAAGACTCCGGCCGCGGATGCAGTAGCGCCCGATCCTCACGTCCCTAACGTCACTTCGAGAAATACGAATCGCGAATAGAACGGCGAGATCCAGGTTCGGATCTCGCCGGCTGGTGTTCGCTAGGCGTGCTGTTTAGTTAGGGCGTGGGTATTTGAGCCTGTACTTGTTTCGAAAACGGGCTCTCCATTCCGCTGCCGTTCACCGAAGTGACCACGTAGAAGTAGGTCTGTCCGGCTTGTACGCTGATATCCGCATAGTCCGCGGACGCGTTGAGCGCGGTGTTGATCATGTTGTAGGGCCCTCCGGAAACCGAGCCCCGATACACGTTGTATCCGACCACCGATGTTACGGGATTCCAGCTCAGGGTGACGGAGTGCTGGACCGGCACGCTGACGGTCACGGTCGCCGACGCCGAATTGCTGGAATTGGCCACGCTGGTCGCGGTCACTATGTAGGTCCCGGTCGCCGAGGGCGCGGTGTACATGCCGCTGGAAGAGACGCTTCCCGCAGTCGCCGACCAGGTGACTACGGTGTTGCTGCTGCCGGTCACCGTCGCTGTGAACTGTTGTGTGGCTCCCGCCGCTAGTGATACCGAGCCCGGCGAAACCGACACTGCAATCACCGGCGCGCTGACGATCACGGTCGCCGACGCCGACTTGCTGGAATCGGCCACGCTGGTCGTGGTCACTGTGTAGGTCCCGGCCGCCGAGGGCGCGGTATACATGCCGCTGGAAGACACGCTTCCCGCAGTTGCCGACCACGTGACTGCGGTGTTGCTGCTGCCGGTCACGCTGGCGTTGAACTGCTGGGTGCCGCCACTCAACATCGAGGCGGACACCGGCGAGATGGTCACCGCAACCACGGGGTTCACACTGACGGTCGCGGACGCGGATTTCGTCGTGTCGGCAACACTGGTCGCCTTGACCGTGTAGCTCCCGGCGGCGCTCGGGGCCGTGTACAGGCCGCTGGAAGAGATGCTGCCGCCGCTGGCTGACCAGGTAACCGCAGTATTCGAGCTGCCGCTCACGGTGGCTGTGAACTGCTGGGTCCCGCTCGCGGAGAGCGATGCCGTACTAGGCGTGACCGAGACCGAAACCACCGGCGCGCTGACTGTCACTGTGGCAGAGGCCGACTTGGTGGTATCGGTCACGCTGGTCGCCTTGACGGTGTAGGCGCCGGCGCTGCCGGGCGCGGTGTAGAGGCCGCTGGAGGACACGCTTCCGCCGGTGGCGGACCACGTGACCGCCGTATTGCTGCTGCCCGTCACCGTCGCGTTGAACTGCTGCGTGGCGTTCGCGGATAGCGATGCCGAGCCTGGCGCGATGGACACAGTGACCACCGGTGCCGCACTCACGGTCACGCTCG
>DATNJE010000141.1:0-4921 GCA_035604095.1 Terriglobales bacterium | reverse complement strand
GTCGTAGGTGAAGTTGGTGAGTTCCTTGCGGCGGGTGTTGGGATTGCGTTCGCTGGTGACCACGATCAGGTGCTCGGGACAGGCCAGCGCGCACAGGTCACAGGCGATGCACAGGGTCTCGTTGGTGTCCGGGTTCACGTTCAGCCGGGGCGCGCCGCGATAGCGCTCCGCCACCTGCGGCCGCTGCATGGGATACTGCTCGGTGTAGATCTCCCGCGGGTCCTGGTAGCGGAAGGTGAGCGCCAGGCCCTGCAGCAGGTCCAACAGGAAGATTTTCCGCAGAACGTGCTTCAGCCGGGGGTTGATCATCCTGGTAATTGTACCCCGACCGGCGGGGGCGCGACTACAATGCCCGCGGGGAACGCATGGTCTCCGACGAAC
Organism: Terriglobales bacterium; assembly: GCA_035604095.1. Classification (GTDB taxonomy): domain Bacteria; phylum Acidobacteriota; class Terriglobia; order Terriglobales; family Acidobacteriaceae; genus JAHFUA01. The sequence goes on along the minus strand of DATNJE010000141.1, from coordinate 4,540 downwards.
GGTGGATGGAAGAAGCCTTGCGCGAAGCGCAGCGTGCCGCGGCCTCGGGCGAAGTGCCGGTGGGTGCGGTGGTGGTGTGCGAGGAGAAGATCGTGGGCCGCGGCGCCAACCGCAACCTGGCGGACAATGATCCCACCGCCCACGCCGAGATCGTCGCCCTGCGTGAAGCGGGACGCGCCGTCGGCAATCATCGCCTGCCGGATTGCGAAATGTTCTCGACCATCGAGCCCTGCGCCATGTGCGCCGGAGCGCTGGTACACGCGCGGCTGCGCCGGCTGGTCTTCGGCGCCGATGATCCCAAGGCGGGTGCTGTCCGCTCCGTGCTGCAGGTGCTGAACCATCCCCGGCTCAACCACCAGATGGAGATTACCTCCGGGGTGCTGGCTGCCCGCTGCTCCGAGCTGCTGCAGTCGTTCTTCGCGGAAAAACGCAAGGCGTGAAGATTGACGTACAGCGTTGACGCACGCGACCGGCGGGAGTAGCGTGGGACGATTCACATGGGGGTGTGATATGCGTGTCCTCTCACACGCCTTCTCTCTTCTCCTACTGAGCTGCTTGGTGGCGGCGCCTGCCTTTGCCGATGAGGAACATCAGCATCCGGCCGGCGATCCGGAAAGGCTGGGAAGCGTCTCCTTCCCCACCTCTTGCGCCCCCGCGGTGCAGAAACAATTTCAGCGTGGCGTGGCGATGATGCACTCGTTCTGGTACGAGGAAGCGGAGCGGACGTTCAACCAAGTCGCCCAAGACGATCCCGGCTGTGCCATGGCGTCTTGGGGCCTCGCCATGAGCTACTTCCATCCCATATGGGACGGGCGCGGGCCCGATGCGGCGATCCTGAAGAAGGGCTGGGAAGCTGTGGAGAAAGCCAGGTCGCTGGGCGCGAAGACGGAGCGTGAGCGCGATTACGTGGCGGCGATAGAGGCTTTTTACAAAGACTCCGAGAAGCTCGACCATCGTACGCGGGTGTTGGCCTATGAGACCGCCATGGAGCGCGTGTACACCCGTTATCCGGACGATAGGGAGGCCGCCGCCTTCTACTCCCTCGCCCTGCTGGGCTCAGCGGCGGCGTCACCGGTGGACAAGACTCTTGCAAGGCAGAAGAAGGCTGGCGAAATCGCGGAGAAGGTCTTCGCCGTCCAGCCGGACCATCCCGGGGCGGCGCATTACATCATCCACGCCTACGACTATCCTCCGCTGGCCGAGAAGGCGCTGCCAGCGGCGCGCGCCTATGCCAAGATCGCTCCCGATGCGCCGCACGCTCTGCATATGCCGTCGCACATCTTCACCCGGCTGGGCCTATGGCAGGAGTCGATCGAATCCAATATTGCGTCGGCGGCCGCTGCACGCAAGGTTGGCATGGTCGGCGAAGGTCTGCACGCCAGCGATTACCTGGTATACGCGTATCTCCAGACTGGCCAGGACGAACAGGCGAAGAGGGTGTTGGACCAGATGGCGGCCAACAAGACCGGCCTGCCGAGTTATTTCGCAGGCGCGTACGCGACGGCAGCCATGCCGGCGCGCTATGCCATCGAGAGACGGCGTTGGGCTGAGGCGGCAAAGCTCGAGGTTCCGTCCGGTTCCCCCGGCGGCAAACTCTCGTGGGCGGAAGCGACCGTTTATTTCGCGCGGGCGCTAGGCAGCGCGCACACCGGCGATGTGGAGGGTACACGCCAGGCAATACAGAAACTTGAGGCTGCCCGCAACACACTGACCGAGCTACAGGAAACTTACTGGGCGGGGCAGGTAGAGATCCAGCGCCGCGAGGCCGCCGGAATGCTGGCATCCGCGCAAGGCAGGAAGGACGAAGCAGTGGACCTGCTGCGCTCGGCCGCAGACATGGAAGACGCCTCAGAGAAGCATTCCGTCACGCCCGGCCCGGTCGTACCCGCACGCGAGTTGCTGGGAGAATTCCTGCTCACTCTCGACAAGCCGGCCGAGGCGCTTCTCGCATTTGAAAGCACCTTGCAACGATCACCGAACCGGTTCAATGCGCTGTACGGTGCTGCCAGGGCCGCGCAGATGGCGGGCCAGCGAGAAAAGGCGCGCCAGTATTACAGCGCCCTGGTCGCGGTGAGCGATCCCGTGTCGGCACGGCCCGAACTGCGCACGGCAAGATCGTATCTCCAGGAAGTCGCGCGAAAGTAGCCGCTACCGCGCCACTGCCGCTCCTACCAGCGACTGGAACACTTTGAACCCGTCGCTCGAGCCGAGCAGCGCTTCGCTGGCCCGCTCCGGATGTGGCATCAGGCCCAGCACGTTGCGTCCCGGGCTGCAGATGCCGGCGATATCGTCCAGCGACCCGTTGGGATTCTCCACATAGCGGAAGACGATGCGCTCTTCGCGCCGCAGCTCCGCCAGGGTAGGCTCATCGCAGAAGTAGTTGCCTTCCATGTGCCCGATGGGGATGGTGAGCGCTTCGCCCTTCTGGCAGGCGTTGGTAAAGGGCGTGTCGGTGGTCTCGACCCGCACCTGGACCGGCTTTGAGATGTACTTTAGCCCGACGTTACGCATGAGCACACCCGGCAGCAGGCCGGCTTCGCAGAGGATCTGGAAGCCGTTGCAGATGCCCAGCACCAGGCCGCCGCCGGCGGCGAAGCGCGCCACCGATTCCATCACCGGGGAGAACTTCGCAATCGCCCCAGTGCGCAGGTAGTCGCCATAGGCGAAGCCGCCGGGCACGATGATGACATCGCAGTTTTCGAGATCGTGCGACTCGTGCCAGAGGAAGGTCGCCGGCTGCCCGAGCACCGCCTCGACGGCGTAGTAAGCGTCGTGGTCGCAATTGGACCCGGGAAAGATGATCACGCCGAATTTCATTTTTGCCGCGCCTCAGCGTGAGTCTAGCACGAAGAAATTGGGTAATTGAGTAATTTGGTAATTGGGTAACTTGAAACCCCGCGTCATGCTGGGCGCGCACCGTCGCGTCATGACAATTGCCCATTACCCAATCGCAAATCACTCCCGCTGCCTTGCCCCGTCGGGCTTGCCTGTCACGTCACGATGACGTCTGCGCGCAGCTGGGGCATTTGGCATTAACCACCCTGTAGCCTTCCGGCGTCCTGGTCAGCTCCACATTCTTGTCTCTCTTGAAAAGGTTGATGGCAAACCCCTGGCCGCACTCGCATTGCAACAGCAGGGCAGGATACGCGTTTATGATGACATCCATCTTGGCCATAATCTGCTCGCAGATCATCTTCGCCGTCCTTGAGGTTTTTCAATGCCTGAAGGGCCCAATGACCTATTCCGACCGATCTCCCGGCGCTCCCGGAGCCTGCGGCCCATCGGGTGGGGGACCCTCGCCGCGCCGCGGCCCGCGGAAGTGCTCGTCATGCCCGCACGGACCCATGCTGTCATGCATATGCCTCTCGCCGCGCTGGTGCTGGATGGTCTTCAGCTTCTTCCACTGCTCTACCGAAAGCACGTGCCGGATGGCCAGCATCATCATAGTGTTGGTCTTTTCCAGCTTGCCGCGCGCCGCCACCACCGCGTCCACCTGCGAGCCCACCTGCTGCTCGTTGGGCTGATCGGCTTCGAGCAGCGGCTGCAGCTTGGTTTCCTGCCGCTCCACGTCGGCGCGCAGGTCGATCAGCTTGAGCCGGTATTCGAGGAAGGTCTGCTCGATCTGCTTGACCTGCGCGTCGCTGAGCTGCAGTTCTTTCACCACCTCCGAATTCTTCCACCATGCCCCGAACGGTCCATGGTGCGGGCCCATGCCCATGCCGTGGGGCCCCGGACCGCCCGGGCCCATGCCCATGGGTCCGGGACCTTGGGCCACGGCGGCTGCGGTCATGAGGGTTATGAAAGCCAAAAGCAGGGAAACCATGTTGATACGTTTCATCTAGTTCTCCTTTGCTTGCTTGCCTTGCTTGGAAGCTGAAGCCATTTCCTCAACCAGCACGGCGGCGGGAGCGAGCGATGCCGGCAACTCCCGCTCCAGTGAAGCCTGAATGTCCTCGAGCAGCGTGTCATCATCGGACTCGGCCCGCGCCACTTGGGCGGCGGGGACGGCTGGCGCAGTTCGCGCCATCTCCATCTTGGGCGTGACGCCCTGCTGGATCAGTCCGACGGCCAGAAGGATCAGCGCGAAGATGGCCGCCGCCGCCCAGCGCGCCGCCGCCCGCGGCACCAGCCGTTCCCGGATGCGCGCCTGCTGCCGCGTCCAGAAATACGCCGGCTTGTCGGCCCGCGACTCAAGGTCTTGCCGCAAGCTGCCGCCCAGGCCTTTCCATGCGGCGAATTCCGCGGCACAGGGCTGGCAGTCCGCCACCCGCTCCTCCGCCGCTTGGCCCGCCAGGGCCTCGGCAATCTCAGCTTCGTTCAGTCGATGTACCAAGTCCATACGGCTTCCTCATTCGTTTGCGCACCGTGCCCACGGCCCGGAACAGGTGCGCCTTCACCGTGCCGCTTTCCATGCCCAGCGCGAGTGCGATCTGCTCCAGCGGGAGCTCTTCCGCGAAGCGCAACAGGAAGACCTCGCGCTGGCGCGCGGGCAAATCGTCCACGATCTCCCAGACCCGGCCCAACTCCTGGCGCGCCATCA
>DATNJE010000140.1:0-2552 GCA_035604095.1 Terriglobales bacterium | reverse complement strand
CGCCCGGTTCCGGCAAGAGCACGCTGGTGGACCAGCTCGCGCGCGCCTATCGCCAGCAGCAGCGCACGGTGGGCATCGTCGCCGTCGATCCCACCAGCCCGTACACCGGCGGGGCCATCCTCGGTGACCGCATCCGCATGATCGGCCACCACGCCGATCCCGGCATCTACATACGTTCCATGGCGACGCGCGGCTATCTCGGCGGGCTGGCAGCTACTACCGCCGACGTGGCTACTGTCCTCGATGCCGCCGGCAAGGACATCATTCTGATCGAGACCGTCGGCGTCGGGCAGGATGAGGTGGAGATCGTCCGCCTGGCTGACGTCACCATCGTCATTCTCGTCCCCGGCATGGGAGACGATGTGCAGACGATCAAGGCCGGCATCATGGAGATTGCCGATATCTTCGTGATCAACAAGAGCGACCGCGAGGGCGCCGAGCGTGTGGAGCGCGAGATCCGCTCCATGCAGACCCTGGCCCTGCGCGCCGACAAGTGGACGCCAACCATCGTCAAGACCATCGCCGTGGACGGCGTGGGCGTTCCGGAGCTGGTCGACGCCATCGCCGAGTACGAAGAGTTCCTCCAGAAACAGGATCTCGTCCTCAAGAAAAAGACCGAAAGCTGGCGCGAGCGCCTGGTGGAGATGCTGCGCGAATCGCTGCTGGAGCGCGTCCTGCGCGAGCAGATGGGCGACGGCGCGGTGGCCCGCTATGCCGCCGAGGTGGCCGAGCGCCGCCGCGATCCCTATGCGCTGGTGGAGGAGATCGTTAATAAAGTCGGAAAATAGGCGCGTGAGTTTGGCCTGGAGAAGAAATGTTCAGCATCGATCATCTCGGCATTGCGGTGAAGTCGCTGGCGCAGTCGAAGAAGTTCTACGAGCAGCTCGGTCTGCACCCACTTCCTGAAGAAGAAGTCGCCCAAGAGAAGGTGCGCCTTGCCATGGTGCCGGTGGGCGAAAGCCGCATCGAGCTGCTGGAGCCGACCGCCGACGATTCGCCCATCGCCCGTTTCCTGGCCAAGCGCGGCGAGGGCCTGCACCACGTCTGCCTGCACGTGGACGATCTGGCCGGGACGGTCGAGCGGCTGAAGCGCGACGGCGTGCGCCTGATCAACGAGCAGATCCAGGTCGGCGCCGGTGGCCATCTCTACGTCTTCGTGCATCCTTCGAGCGCCGGCGGGGTGCTGCTGGAACTCTGCGAAGAGCAACCGAAAAGCTTCTAGCTGCGAGCTTCTAGCTACTAGCTGGAAGCCAGTGGCTAGCAGCTAGTAGCTGCGACTTCATGCTCATTCTCGCCATCGACACTTCCTGGAAGCACGGCAGCCTGGCGCTGGCGCGCGGCGATGGCCGGAGTTTCGAGCTGCTGGAGACAGCGTCCCTGACCGGGGGAGCGTTCTCCGCCGAACTGGTGCCGCAGATCGCTGCCGCGCTCGCCCGCCGCAACCTTCACAAGCAGGAGATCGACGGATTTGCCGCGGTCTCCGGCCCGGGCTCATTCACCGGGCTGCGCGTCGGGCTGGCCGCCATCAAAGGCCTGGCGGAAGTCCTGAAAAAGCCGATTGCCGCCGTTTCGGCGCTGGAGGCGCTGGCCCTGGCATCCGGGGCGACCGGCCGCGTCTTCGCCGCCCTCGACGCCCAGCGCGGGGAAGTGTTTCTGGGCGAGTACGACGTTCACTCGGAGACGTTGCAAGCAACGTCTCTACAGCAAGAGTCGCTACTCACGCGCGAAGTCTTCCTGGCGGCGCTCGCGGCGCGCGCGATCATCGTTACGGCCGACGCATCCATCGCCGCGCTGGCGCAGCCTTCCGGAGCTACGCTTCTCCAGATCGAGCGCCCGGGCGCTGAGGCGATCGCCCGCATCGGCCTGCGGAAGATCCTCGCCGGAGAAACCGTCGCCGCCGACGCTCTTGATGCCAACTACGTGCGGCGTTCCGATGCCGAAATCTTTTCAAAACCTGGCTCTTAGCTCTTGGCTTTTAGCTTTTGGCCGGAACGTGAAACTTGAAACGTGAAACTTGAAACTGTACGACCCGCCACGCCCGCCGACCTTCTAGCCCTGCTGGAGCTGGAGGGCGGCTCCGCCGCCGCCGCGCACTGGAGCGAAGCCGAGTACCATCGGGTCTTCGCCGAAGCCGCGCGCACCGTCCTGGTGATCGGCGAAGACGCGGTTCAAGGTTTCATCGTCGGCCGAGACCTGGGACCGGAATGGGAAATTGAGAACATCGTGGTCGCCAGCTCGGTGCAGCGCCGCGGCTTGGGCACGCGACTGGTACAGAAATTGCTCGACCTCGCCCGCAGCCGCGGCGCGCAGGCGGTCTTTCTGGAAGTGCGTGAATCGAATAGGGCGGCTCGCGCCCTCTATTCCAAATCGGGATTCGTCGAGACTGGCCGCCGCAGGGGCTACTACAAGAGTCCCGAAGAGGATGCCCTGGTCTGCAAAAAATTGTTTCCCCAGGTAACCGGGAAAGCTGTTGAAGGCGGAAAAAGGGTGTGATAGCGTGGGCTTGTCGAGACCGGGCAGGAGGTCCACTGAATGTCCACTCAGGTCCGTGA
>DATNJE010000139.1:0-5045 GCA_035604095.1 Terriglobales bacterium | reverse complement strand
CCGGCGGTCGCTTGGCGCCACCGGCGAAATAGATGTCGTACTCGACCTTGAGTTTGCGGATGTTGTCTTCCAGCAGGCCCAGTTCTTCGTCGACGGTCAAGCGGAATCCTTCCGCGATGCAGCCTACCAGCGGCCCCGGGCGCTGCCTACGGCACCGAAGTCGGTGGACGCTGGGTTGGGGGGAAAGGCAGCTAGGGATCAACACGAATCAATAACCGCAACAAGTCCGGGATTCTCCGTGCAAGTCCGTGGCTGCTATCTGGCTAAGTGGCTGATTACAAGGCTCATTTCGCCGTCGCGGCCATCTTCTTGACCATGGCCAGCACCAGCTTGCGGTCGCTCTCATTCAGGTTGGAAGAGTAGCGGCGGACCTGCGACAGGAAGCGGACATCCTCGTCGCTCAACTGCGGCACTCTCCCCGGGTGGCCGTTGGGGTGGGCATTTTCGGCGAAGAACTGGGCCAGCGGCAGCTCCATGGCGCCGGCGATCTTGGCCAGGGTGTCCAGCGAGGGGATGGTGTGTCCATTCTCCACGCGCGACAGGTAGCAACGGAGCAGCCCGGTGCGCTTCTCGATGTCGCCTTGCGACATCCCCTTCTGCAGGCGGTAACTCCGTATAGTTTCGCCGATGTTCATGTGGGAAGAAAACTCTTAGCCGTGGCCTGGGGAGGTATCGGCATAGTAACCAGAGTCGAAGAAGGTTGGCAAGGGAATTTTTCGCAAGTACCGGCCGGCCCCGCGCGGATCAGGCGGCGCGATCGGGGTCCCCAGCAAACCCGGTTTTGGTTTGCTGGGGTGAGCCCTCGAAGCTGGCAAGGACGGCATTACGGTCGTGGTAAACCTCGAACACGCGGAGCAGGCCGACCACGCGCAGCACCTCGCACGGGGTGCGGGCCGGATTCAGCAGCTTGCAGTGGCCGCCCCGGCTGTGCAGTGAGGTGTAGGCCTGCATCAGCACGCCGACCCCGCTGAAGTCGAGGGCGGGGACGTGTTCCAGGTCCAGCACCAGCCGCTCGATCGGGCGGGTGGCCAGTTCGCAGCACCGCCCTCGCAACTCATCCAGGACCGATTCTCCCAGTTTGAGCGCACCCCGCACCTTGAAGATGGTCACCCCGGATACCGTCTCGATCGTTACACCGTGAATGCTGTCGCTCATCATATTCAGCCTATACGTTCTTGCTGTGGAAATTCTCGGCGGTCACGCGATGCGGTTGAGCGAGCAAGAGTTCCAAGTATAGCGTTCCCTCCATGGGATTCGGACGGTAGGCAGCGATCTCGTAGAAGCCGAGCTCGCGATAAAGCTGGACCGCTTCGCGCATGACCGGCGCGACCGTGTCCAGCCGAATGCGCTCATAGCTCAGGGCGCGCGCTTCCGCGATCACCGCCTCGGCCAGTCGGCGCCCGATCTGGTGCCCGCGTAACTCCGCCCGCACATACAGCCGCTTCATTTCGCAGATGCCGTCCTCGAGGCGATGCAAAGCCACGCATCCCGCCCGCCGGCCGTTGAATTCGGCCAGCAGCAGCCTGCCGGAGGGCGGCGCGTAATCTCCGGGCAGCGAGGCCAGTTCCTGGTCAAAGCTCTGGAAGCACAGACTGAAGTTGAGCGACTGGGCATACTCCAGAAACAGCTCACGCACCGTGGCGACCTGCTCGGGCGTGCTTGCCTGGATGATCTTCAGTGCGGACTCGGCTGCCGCGCTCATGCTCACCCCATCAGCATACCGCCGTTCACGTTGAGCACGTGGCCGGTGATGTAGGCGGCGTCCTCGGAGGCGAGGAAGCACACCGCCATCGCCACTTCGCGGTCGCTTCCCAAACGGCCCAGCGGCACCAGGGTTAGAAGTTTCTGTTTGAGTTCGGCGGGAATCCCGGCAATCATCGCAGTTTCGATGAAGCCAGGCGCCACCGCGTTCACGGTGACGTTGCGCGACCCCAGTTCGCGCGCCAGCGCCATGGTCAAGCCGATCAATCCGGCTTTGGACGCGGCGTAGTTGGCCTGCCCGGCCTGGCCCATTTGTCCCACCACGCTGGTGATGTTGATGATCCGTCCCCAGCGCTGGCGCATCATGACGCCAACCACCTGCTGGATGGTGAGATAGGCCGCGGTGAGGTTGGTGGCCAGCACGGCGTCCCAGTCGGCGCGCTTCATGCGCAGCAGGAGCTGGTCGCGAGCAATGCCGGCGTTGTTCACCAGGATGTCCACCTTGCCGAATTTGTCCATCACCGACTTAGACGCAGCTTTGATCTGTTCGTCACTCGCCACGTCCATGGGGAAGGCTTGGGCCGTGCCGCCGCTGCGCGTGATCTCCTCGACCACGCCCGCAAGTTTGTCCTGGTTGCGCGCGGCCGCGGCCACGGTGGCGCCGGCCTCGGCCAGCGCCAGCGCACACGCCCGCCCGATTCCCTGCGACGCTCCGGTCACCAGCGCCACGCGCCCCCTTAAATCCGGCATTGCGAAAGCCTCTCTTGTAAGTTGTGGACGAGTGTAGCACTGAGGATTGTGCCATTGACCCATTGGTCATTGCGTCATTGAAAACCAATGAATCAGTGGCTCAATGACTCAATCCTTCCGCCGCCGCATGCCGCCTGAACAAGTAGCGCAGCACCGGCGGCGCGATCAGCGTGGTCGCTCCGGTCATGAAGATCACGATGGCGTACGCTGCTTGCGAGATCATATTCATCTGCAATCCGACCAGGGCCACGATCAGTGCCACTTCTCCGCGCGGCGTCATGCCCACGCCCACCTTCAGCGCGCTCGGCCAGCCTTCCCGCAGCACCGGCAGGCCGCAGGCGACGACTTTCCCGATCAGCGCCAGCACCGTAACCACCACGCAAGCAACCATCACCTGCCGATTGAAGATGCGCAGGTCCAGCCGCGAACCCATGGTGAAGAAGAAAAAGGGAGCGAGGAATTCGGTGATGGCGTTGACCCGCGGCGCCAGCTTCCACTCGCTGGAGTACTCGGCGAAGGCCAGGCCGGCGAAAAACGCGCCGATGATGGCGGCCATGCCGATCCTTTCGGCGGCCACGGAGAGTCCCAGGCAGATGGCCAGCGCCAGGATCAGCGGCGCGTTCTGGGTGGACAGGCGTTCCACGCCCGGCCGCATCTTGTGGATCACCTTGGATGCGAAGAACACCATGAAGACGGTGAACGCCACCGCTTCCGCCAACAGCACGGTGAGCTGCACCCACTGCACCCCGGTGCTCGCGCCCAGGCCGGCCACCACCGCCAGCACAATCATACCCAGGATGTCGTCGGCCACCGCCGCTCCCAGGATGATGCTGGCCACCCGTGTGTGCAGCACGCGCAGGTCTCCCATCACGCGGGCGGTGATGCCGACGCTGGTTGCCACCATGGCCGCCGCCACAAAGATGGCTTCGTGGATGGGGTCGCCGCGCACCAGACGCAGATAGACGAACCCCAGCACGAACGGCGCCAGCACCCCGGCCAGCCCGACGCCCAGCGAGGCACGGCCAGCGCGGATCAGTTCCTTGGGACTGGTCTCGAGCCCCACGGTGAACAGCAGGAAGATGGCGCCCAGTTCCGCAATGGAAAGCGTAGTCGTGCCCGGGTTGACGAACTTGGCGGCATAGGGACCGAGGACGACGCCCGCCAGGATCTCTCCCACCACCGCCGGCAGCCCGACCTGCTCGAAGATTTCCCCGAACACCTTCGCCCATACGAAGATGGCAAACAACTCGAGCAGAAGTGATTCGGCATGAGGCATAATTCGGATTGGGCCATTGGCCCATTTGGGTCATTAAGCCATTGTCATTGACAACCAATGAATCAATGATTCAATGTGATTCTAGGGCTCAATTACCAGGTAACCAAATTACTAAATTACCCAATTTTCCGGGCGCTGCATCCAACCAAATTCAGCCCCTTTGCTGCTGAAGCTTCCCTCGGGAGGAAAGATTTCCATGGCCACGGCGGAGATGCCCGCGGTCGCAGGCCGGTGGGCGCGTGCGCCCTTCTATTTCAACTCGGCGGCCCATCTCATCCGCATCGGCCGGGAGAAGGCCAGCAACCTGGCCGAACTGCTGGAGGCACTGCAGGTCTGCCCCGACGAATCCATCTTCCAGCACACCTTCCAGACCCTGGGCGAGCACCACTTCATCCGCGAGGGGTTTTCGAACGACTTCGCCCACTGGGCTTTCGCCGCCTGCAACGAGGTTGGATTGGCGGAGCGGCTGGCCGGCATCGACGTGCGCGAGTTCACCTCCATCGCCACGATGCGCCAGCGCGTGGTGGACATCGTGGACGCTTATCTCAAGCAGAACCCGCGGGCCCGCGAGCGGTCCGCCTTCGAGCCTTTCTATTTCTCGGCCTCGGAGCTGATCGTCATCCCCACGCCCTTCGTGGCGCGCAATCTGGCGGAATTTGCCGATGGCATCCGCCAGGTCAGCCTGCACAGCATCCACTACCATTTCATCGACGCACGCCTACGCCTGAAGCTGAACTCCAACGATTTCTCCTTATGGCTGGAGCACGAGCTCGATCTCGTCCGCCTGGCCGACCGCATCAACCACATCGACATCTACACGGCCACGCTGCACGATATGCGCCGGGCGATCCTGCGGGTCGTCCAGAGCGCGCTCTGACGAAGTGAGGACGCGAGAGCGATGAGCGACGGAAAGCCCCTCCAGCCCGAAGCCACCCTGACCAGCGATCAGCCGGCGGAAAGCGGCTCAGTGCAAACGCCGAGCGCGCCTGACATCGAGCGCCGCCAGCGGCCCCGGCCGAAAATCTCCACCACGCCGCCGGCCCCGCCTCCACCTCCCCGGCTCGACGACTACGAGCCCATCATCGGCAAGCCCGAACTCGACGACCTGCGCTTCCTGGCCCGCCAGCTTCGCGGCAAGACGGTGAAGATGGTGAACTCCACCGCAGTGGGCGGCGGGGTGGCCGAGATGCTGAACCGCCTGATCCCCCTGCTGAACGAGCTGGAGGTCGCCACCAAGTGGGAGGTCATCACCGGCGGCAACGATTTCTTCGAGGTCACCAAGGGCTTCCACAACGCGCTGCACGGCGGTGAGTACGCC
>DATNJE010000138.1:0-10485 GCA_035604095.1 Terriglobales bacterium | reverse complement strand
TGAACATGTTCACGCTGATCGGCCTGGGTATCTTTGTGGCCTTTACGTATAGCGTGGTGGCGACGCTCGCGCCGGGGATCTTTCCGCCATCGTTCCGCGGGCATGGCGGCAAGCCCGACGTGTATTACGAAGCTGCCGCCGCGATTACCGTGCTGGTGTTGCTGGGACAGGTGCTTGAACTGCGGGCGCGCAGCCGTACCGGCGCGGCCATCCGCGCGCTGCTGGATCTCGCGCCGAAGCTGGCGCGGCGTCTCGAAGCCGGCGGCGCGGAGCGCGACATCCCGCTCGACCAGGTCCGCCCCGGAGACCGCCTACGGGTGCGTCCCGGAGAGAAGATCCCGGTGGATGGCGTGGTGCTGGAAGGCGCGAGCGCGGTTGACGAATCCATGGTCACCGGCGAGTCCGTGCCGGTGGAGAAGACGGCGGGCAGCCGGCTGATCGGCGCCACCGTCAACGGCACCGGCTCCATGATCCTGCGCGCCGAGCGCGTGGGCAGCGAAACCCTGCTGGCGCAGATCGTCAAGATGGTGGCCGACGCGCAGCGCAGCCGCGCTCCCATCCAGCGCCTGGCCGACAAGGTTTCGGGATACTTCGTGCCCGCGGTGATGTCGATCGCTGTGCTGACGTTCATCGTCTGGGCGCTTATCGGCCCTGAGCCGCGCATGGCGCACGCGCTGGTGAACGCGGTGGCGGTGCTGATCATCGCTTGCCCGTGCGCTTTGGGACTCGCCACACCCATGGCCATCATGGTGGGCACCGGACGCGGCGCCCGCGCTGGCGTGCTGGTGCGCAACGCCGAAGCACTCGAGACCATGGAGAAAGTTGACACGCTGGTGGTGGACAAGACTGGCACGCTGACGGAAGGGAAGCCTCGGCTGATGTCGGTGGTAGCGCTCGCGGGCGTGAACGAGCCGGAGCTGTTGCGGCTGGTCGCGAGCTTGGAACGCGCGAGCGAGCATCCGCTGGCAGCCGCGGTCACTGCTGGCGCGAGCGAGCGCGGCGTGCTGCTTGTTGGGGCCAGCGAGTTCCGCTCGCTCACCGGACGCGGCGTGGTCGGCCGAGTCGAGGGCAGGGAAGTGGCGGTTGGCAATCAGCAACTGTTCGAAGAGTTGGGAATCCCCGTGCCTTCCGGCACCGGAGAGCTCCGCCGCGAAGGGCAGACGGTCATGCTGGTTGCGATCGACGGCAAGCCCGCGGGCCTGGTGGGCGTCGCCGATCCCATCAAAGCGTCGAGCATCGAAGCCATCCGCGAGCTGCGCGCGCAGGGCATCCGCATCGTCATGCTCACCGGCGACAGCCGCACCACGGCGGAAGCGGTCGCGCGCAAGCTCGGCATCGACGAATTCGAAGCTGAGGTCCTGCCCGATAAGAAAGCGGAAGTCGTGAAGCGGTTGCAGGCCGAGGGCCGCATCGTGGCCATGGCGGGTGACGGCATCAACGACGCGCCCGCGCTGGCGCAGGCGCACGTCGGCATCGCCATGGGCACCGGCACGGACATCGCCATGGAGAGCGGTGGCATCACGCTGCTCAAGGGTGACCTGCGCGGCGTGGTGCGCGCCCGGCGGCTGAGCCAGGCGGTGATGCGCAACATCCGCCAGAACCTCTTCTTCGCCTTCATCTACAACTCGCTGGGTGTGCCGCTGGCGGCGGGCGTGCTGTATCCGTTCTGCGGGCTGCTGCTGAGCCCGATCATCGCCGCCGCGGCCATGAGCTTCAGCTCGGTGTCGGTGATTTCGAATTCCCTGCGGTTGCGGGGATTGAGAATGTAAAAACATCAACGCAGAGGACGCAGAGAAAAATAGAGGGGAAAATGCAGTTCTTTTTTTCTATTTTCTCAGCGCCCTCTGCGTTGAGGCTCAAAGCTTGTTCAGGTACTCCACCACGTCCGGACGCGTCCAGTCCACCGGCCCGATGAACTTGCGCTGCACCACGCCCTGGCGGTCGATGATGTAGGTCTCGGGGAACTTGAACGTCCCATACAATTCGTTCGACTTCTGCTGCGGGTCGCGCACGGTGAGCAGGTCGACGTTGTTCTTCTTGAGGAAGGTGCGGTAGCTGCGCTCATCGTCGTCCACGCTGACCGCCAGCACCACTACCCGGTCTTTCAGGTTGGATTGCATACGGACCAGCGAGGGCATCTCCTCGACACAGGGCGGGCACCAGGTGGCCCAGAAGTTCAGCACCACGACCTTGCCGCGAAGATCGTGCAGCGTGACCTTGCGGTCGGCGTCCTGCACCGTGAAATCGGGCGCCGGATTGCCCACGAGCGTTGGATGCGAGCCGCGGTTGCAGCCCGCGACCAGCACCAGCATCAGAACAAACAAGACCGGGATTCTGCGCATCAGCACCTATAATAGAAGGTTTCAGGATAAGTATGCAGCCTTCACTGTCAGAATCGGCGCAGCCGGAAGTGTCCGTCATCGTGCCCGCGCGCAACGAAGAAGCTTGCCTCGGTGCGGGCCTCGAGTCGCTGGCCGGGCAGCAAGACGTGTCGTTCGAGATCATCGTGGTGGATGACGGCTCGACCGACCGCACCGCCGCCACCGCGCGCTCGTTTGCCGGCGTCAAGCTGCTCGAAGCCGGCCCGCTTCCCGAAGGCTGGTCCGGCAAATCGAACGCCGTGTACGCCGGGGCGCAGCAGGCGTGTGGGCAGTGGCTGCTGTTCACCGACGCTGACACGGTCCACCTACCGGGCTCGTTGGCTAGGTCGCTCGAGGAAGCGAAACATTATGGCGCCGAGATGCTTTCGTATTCGCCAGCACAGGAGCTGCATGGATTTGCCCAACGCGCGGTGATGCCGGTGATCTTCGCCGAGCTGGCGGCGAAGTACAAGCCGCGCGAGGTCAGCAACCCGGAGTCCCCGGCGGCGGCTGCCAACGGCCAGTATCTGCTGATCACGCGCGCAGCCTACGACGCCGTCGGCGGTCACGCGGCCATCGCTAGCTGTCTTCTGGAAGATGTGGAGCTGGCACGGGCCGTCAAGCGCTCCGGGCGCCGGATCCGCTTCCGCTTCGGCGGGGATGCGGTGCGCACTCGCATGTATCGCAGCTTCGCGCAACTCGTGGAAGGCTGGACCAAGAATCTGGCGCTGCTGTTCAAAGCCCCGGCGCGGCTGGCGCTCATGCGCCTGCTTGAATTTCTGGCGATGGTCGGCGGCCTGGTGCTGGCCGGGCTCGGGCTGAGGTTGGGCGACATACGGCTGGCCGTGCTGGCAGCAGTCGCGGTCGCGCTGATCTATCTCAACTTCCTGCGGCGCATACGGAAGGCGCACGCCGGCGCGACTTCCAGCGCGCTGGCCATCTTCGGGCTGCCGATTTTCTCGTATCTTTTGCTGCGCGCGAAACTCTATTACAAGTGGCGCAGGAGCGTGACATGGAAGGGACGGCATTACTCGACCGAAGCGTTGAGCCCGCAGGAAGAACGGCGGACGAGCGCACGTCCCGCAGGGGAACGATGGTCTATCTGACGCGGCGGGCGGAGTTTTCCGCCTCGCACTACTATCACAACCCGGAGCTGACGTCGGAGGAAAACCGGCGCATCTTCGGCAAGTGCAACAACCCGCACGGCCACGGGCACAACTACACGCTCGAGGTCACGGTACGCGGCCCGGTGGACCCGCGCTCGGGCTTCGTCATGGACCTGGCGGAGCTGAAAGAAGTCCTGAACCGCGAGGTGCTGGACGCCATGGACCACCGCTTCCTCAACAAGGAAGTGCCGGAATTCCGCGACCGCATCCCCACCACGGAGAACCTGGCCATCGCCATCTGGCAGCGCCTGGAGCCCAAGCTGAAGGCGGCCGAACTGCACCGCGTACGCGTGTACGAAACCCCCGACCTGTTCGTGGACTACTACGGAGAGGCATGAAGGCGCACCTCACCCGCCGCTATCTGTTTTCCGCTTCCCACCGCCTGCACAGCGCAGAGATGTCGGAGGAGGAGAACCGCCGCGTGTATGGCAAGTGCAACAACCCCTATGGCCACGGCCACAACTACGCGCTCGAGGTAACGGTTGCAGGGCAAGTCGATGCGCGCACCGGCATGGTTTGCGATCTGGTGGAACTCGATGACTTCGTCGGGCGCGAAGTGCTGGCGCGCTTCGGGCATGAGAATCTCAACACCCTCGCGGTCTTCGATCGCCTGGTGCCGACCACCGAGAACCTGTGCGCGGAGATCTACGGCATACTGGCGCGCGGCTTCCGCGCCGCCCCGGTCGAGAAGGTGCGGTTGGAAGAAACCATGATGAATTCGTTTGAATATTGTGGTGACGCGGAGATCGCGAGATAGGGAATAGGGAGTAGGGAGTAGCAAGTAGGAACCGAAGGGAGCAAGGTAGATGAAAAGGGAGCAGGTAGAGCCCGTGAGCCTCACCAGTGCCAGTATGCAGGAGTTGTTGCGCGAGTTGATCGTTCGCCTGGGCGAGGACCCCGAACGCGACGGCCTTTTGCGCACGCCCGAGCGCATGCAGCGCTCGCTGGAGTATCTGACCAAGGGCTACCGCGAGGATCCAGAGAAATTGCTCAAAGGCGCACTCTTCAACGTGGACTACGACGAGATGGTGATCGTCAAGGACATCGAGATGTTCAGCCTGTGCGAGCACCATCTGCTGCCGTTTTTCGGCAAGGTGCACGTGGCCTACATCCCGAAGGGCAGGGTGATCGGGCTGAGCAAGCTGCCGCGGCTGATCGACATCTTCGCGCGCCGCCTGCAGGTGCAGGAGCGTCTGACCACGCAGATCGCCGAAACCATCCAGCGGGCCATCGAGCCGCAGGGGGTGGGCGTGGTGATCGAAGCGCGGCACCTGTGCATGATGATGCGCGGGGTCGAGAAGCAGCATTCCTCGGCGGTCACGTCGTCCATGCTGGGCGCCTTCCGCGAAGAGAAGGAGACGCGCGACGAATTCCTCGCGCTGATCCGCGGGAAGGGAATGAACGGGAGCTGACGAGGATCGGGTGATCGGGAGATCTGGTCATCGGGTGACCGAAAAATCGAAGAGCTTCGATCCTCTGCGTGGCAAGGTCGCCGTGGTCACCGGCGCCAGCCGCGGTATCGGACTGGCCATCGCCCAGGGGCTGGCCGACGCGGGTTGTCAGGTGGCCCTCGCCGCACGCTTCCGCGATGCGCGCCAGATCCGCAAAATCCAGAAACAACTCGGCGCCTTCGCCCAATCTTGTGACGTGCGCGATGAGCGCTCGGTCAGCGCCTTCTTTGCCGCGGTGAGCGAGCGTTTCGGCCGCATGGATGTGCTGGTCAACAATGCCGGCGTGGGCGGTCCCAACCGCAAGGTCGCGCGGCTTTCGCCAGCCGATTGGCGCGAGGTCATCGAGACCAACCTCACCGGAATGTTCCTCGTGACGCGCGCGGCCCTGCCACTGATGAAGCGCGGCGCGAGCATCGTGAACAATCTTTCGGTCTCGGCCAAGGGCGCGTTCCCCGGCATGTCGGCGTACAACGCCTCCAAGCAGGGCGCCGCTGGTTTCACTAACACCTTGCGCGAAGAGCTGCGCCAGAAGGGAATCCGCGTGATCGGCCTTTACCCGGGCGCGACCGATACCGCCATCTGGGAGCAGTTCTGGCCCGCGGCGCCGCGCCGGCGCATGATGTCGCCGGAGACGATTGCGCGGGTGGTGGTCTTCGCCCTCAGCCTGCCACCGGAAGCCACGGTGGAGGAGTTAGTGATCGCGCCCACCGGCGGCGCGCTCTGAGTTGAGGCGCTTAGCGGGCGTGAGCACGCCGCGAAAGCGGCGAGCGGGAGCCCGCTGCCGAAATCCCGAGCGAAGCACGAGGGACCTGCGCATTACCCCCGTAATGTAGAGACCGAGCATACTGCCTCGCTACGGGTCATAACTGTTTTACAATGCGGCTAACATGCGCCGTACCGACGAGCCCCGCCATGACTTCAAGCCCGGCCAGCGCACCACCCAGATCATCTATGGCGAGCGCCAGCACCTGCGGGCAGTTCTGGTTTCCATCCGCAACTTTCAGCACCAGGCGCGCGGCCTGGAGCGCGAGACCGAGGCGCTGCACCGCATGATCGATGCCCGCACCGCCGAGCTCAATCAGATCAACCACAATTTTGACGATCAGCTCAGGCAGGCGCGCGATGCCGACGCCACGGCGGAACAGTTGGCCTGGCTGGCCCAGTCCGCGCCCGTCCACGACTGGCTGTTGCTGCGCACCATCACCGAGCATCCGCACGCGCCCGCCGAGGTGCTGGCGCGGCTGGCCTCGCATCCTTACGAAGCGGTGCGCGAGAACATCGCCCGCCACCCGCGCGCCGACGCCGCCACGCTGGAGAAGCTGGCCTCCGATCCGGGGGGCGAGTTGTGGCTACTGGTTTCCTGTAATGAGGCCGCCCCGCCGGAGCTGCGGGAGCGCCTGCGCTCGCGCTTCGACGCCAAGGACAAAGGCGCCAGCGCCGCTCACGCGGGAAAGTAATCAGTTGCCAGTTGTCAGTAGCCAGTCGCCGGTTCGCGCAGTGGAACCGGAATGCCCCAACTGGCAACCGGCGACTGGCGACTGGCAACTGCTTCTTCACTGCCACGCTGTGGAGGAGTAGCGTGGAGCGCGTCGCGGGAACAGTTTGATCATGGCCACACCGGTGAGGAAGCCTCCGACGTGCGCCCAGACGGCGATGCCGCCGCTCGATCCCTGCCCGGCGACGATCGAAGTTGCAGCGCCGCTCAGGAATTGCAGCACGAACCAATAGCCCAGGATCAGCCACGCCGGCAGCCAGGTGAAGAAGACAAAAATGAATGTCAACACGCGCGCGGAAGGGAACAACACGAAGTACGCGCCCATCACCCCGGCGATAGCGCCGCTGGCGCCCACACTCGGCACCTGTGAGCCCAGGTTGAACAGGATGTGTACCAGCGAGGCCCCCAGTCCGCTGAGCAGGTAGAAGAGCAGGTAGGGGAAGTGGCCGAGCCAGTCCTCGACGTTGTCCCCGAAGATCCACAGCCACCACATGTTGAATATGATGTGCAGCCAACCGGCGTGCAGGAACATCGAGGTCAGAACCGGCAGCAGGGCGGCGGCGTAGGTTCCGGCGTGCAGGGAGGCAGTCAGGTGTGCGGGCACCAAGCCGAAGCTGAACAGGAAGGCGTTGAGGCCGTGCGGGCCCAGCGCGAGTTCGAACAGGAACACCAGCGTATTCAGCGCGATGAGGAAATAGGTGACCCAGGGCGTGGTGTAATGCGGTGCATCGTCGCGGATAGGGAACATGCGGCTGGCTCGCCCGGAATCTTCTTATGATCGCGATTGACCGGACCGAGGGAAACACCTCACGATAGCAGAAGATGGCTGCCAATGGAGTATTGATCGTCGATAAACCCGCGGGCATGACCTCGCACGACGTGGTGGCGCGGGTGCGCCGCCTGGCCAACGAGCGCGCCGTCGGGCACCTGGGCACGCTCGATCCCATGGCCACCGGAGTGCTGCCCCTGGTGTTGGGTCGCATGACGCGCCTGGCCCAGTTCTACCTGGCGTCGGAAAAAAGCTACGAAGGCGAGATCCGCTTCGGCTTCGCGACCGACACCTACGACGCCGAAGGCGAGCCCACCGGTGAGCCACAGCCGGCCGGGCTCACGCTCGACCAGGTGCGGGCCGCCGCAGCGCGCTTTCACGGCAGCATCCAGCAGATGCCGCCTCCGTTTTCCGCCAAGAAGATTGCGGGCGTCCCGGCCTATAAGCTGGCGCGCAAGAAGAAGGAAGTCGAACTCAAGCCCATCCAGGTGGAGATCAGGGAATTCGAGATTCTCAGCCTCGACGGCGATAGGGCGGCGTTCCAGGCGCGGGTGGCCTCAGGTACTTATTTAAGGTCGGTGGCCCACGACCTGGGACAACTCCTGGGTGTCGGCGCCCACCTGGCTACCTTGCGGCGGACTCGTGTCGGCGAGTTTGTCCTCGAAGAAGCCCACACGCTCGATGAGCTAGAGCAGACAGAGGACGTCGAGAGCCTGTTCGTCCATCCGCGGCGAATTCTGCCGGAGTTCCCCTCCGTCACCGCGCCGGAGGAGAGCCTGGCCCGCATCCGCAATGGCATGGCCGTCAACCTGCCGGAGATGTCCCGTGCGCCGCTGGTGAAGGTGTTCGCAGGGCAGGCCGAACTGGTGTGCATCGCGTCCAGGGTGGCGGGGACGCTGTTCCATCCTAAGGTAGTACTGGGCACTCAGTAATAGGTCAACGTGCGCCGATAAGTAGAGGAGGGCTGGGAGGGCTCGGTGACGGTGTAGCGAGAGCTTATGGTCTGCTCGATCCAGTTGCCATAGCCATCGTACTGGTAGGTATAGCGAGTTTCGCTCTCCGTCGGAGGCGATGCGGGTTGTGGTGCGCCGACCGGAATCATCGTTCCGTCTTCAGTTTAGGCTGAACGCTCTGCCGTGCCCGGGATTCATGACCATGGTTATGCGCTCCTCAACTTTGTCCCCTCGTTGGTTATAGGCGATGGTCGTAACTTCTTCGCCGAAGACGCCTCCTCGCTTGCGTTTCTCCGTCATCCGTCCTTGCGTGTCGTAGGAATAGGAAATCTCGCCGGAGTACATGTTGGCCGCGATGAAAGCCCCAAGGGCTTTCTTCTGAGCTTCGTTGTGTTCTGCTGGTAACTCCGGAGGAATGAGCAGCTCGGGCGCTTCGACAATTACTTTCTCGTAGGTTGGCCTGCCATTCACATCGAAGGTGCGCACGATGCGGTTCACGAGCTGTCCCTCCGAGTTCCGAAGTTGGCCCTCAACCGCCACATCCTGCTCGTTGTAGATCGTTGTGAGCGTACCACCGCCCGGCAGTGGACGAATGGGAGATCAGTACCTTCCCAGTGATAGCCTCCGTACGCGACATTCGGCCGCTGTGGTATTGGGTCGAAGTTTTCCACCTTGGTCTTGCGCCCCTGGTCGTCGTACTGGAAGCGCACCCCAACGCTCGTCTTGTCCCCGTATCGGATTCCGACGAGCCTTCCGGCTTCGTCGTAGGGATAGACTTGGTCGAGCGAGGGACCAGCAGAACCGCCGGAAGTCTGTTTGAGGAGTCGGCCCTCAGCGTCGTACGTGCGGGTCGATATCCATTCCTGATCGCCGGGCCGGCCTTGTCGCGTCCGAAGAATTCTCCCGTCCGACGTGTATTCGGTCGTGGTGATGTGCTTGATTTCCGGTCGATCGGATGTGGCCGGGATGGTCCGCTCCTCGACACACGTCTTGACCGGCCCTCTCAGGCCAGCCTGTTCTCGTTCTGACATAGAAACACCCTTCGCGACCGGACCTGAGTTCGCGCTCGAGCCCTGCCGAGAATCTAGCGGGGAGGCGAGTGAGCAGAGCCATGCGCCGCCTAACAATAGAATTGCGACAGTCAGCCGAGGGCACGTAAGGCAGGATTGTACTTCACAAGGCGCGCAGGGCGATCGCCCTCGCCGGAAAGAGGCGCACGGATCATGGAGACTTAGCCGTAATGTCCGATAACAGATATTATGTTAACTAGATTGCACGGCCCGCCAAAACCGGCCCAACTCGGTGCCTCCGTGTCTCCGTGGTGGGAATTCAGGCTGCTGCCGCCAGGAGGTTCTCCAGGTCTTCCCTGAACCTCCGCAGCATCTCCAACCGCTCGGGCGTTGCTTCGACCGTCTCTGATTTGTGCTGAAACACCTGCCGTCCGTCCTGCTCGACCAGCACCCCGATGGACTCGCCCATGCGCCAGCCGGGTGTGGCGATGATCTTCATTCCTTCAGGCGTGGCCTCGAGCAGCGCGATGCAGTTGTCGCGCACAACGCCCACGGCGCGCGGAAAGCGGTCAAAGGTTTGGATGTCGAAGCCGGACTGGTAGAGACGCTGAAGCTGTTGGGCGGAATCCATGGAATCGGGTCATCGGGTCATCGGGTGATTGAAAACTCTGCTCCGGCTGTTTTCAGATCACCCGATCGCCCGATGATCCGATGACCCGATCAGGTCACATCTTGTACCTGCCGAGGTCCTCGTCATTCAGCCCTTCCAGCCACTTGCGCAGCTCGTCGCTAGAAACGCGATCGGAGACGGCGCTGGCCTGCTTGGAGGACTTCAACACCTCGTCCTCGACGAAGATGGGGCAATCCAAGCGCAGGGCTATCGCCAGGGCGTCCGAGGGGCGGGAATCCACGCTGATGATGTGCCCGTCGCGCTCCAGCCAGATGACGGCGTAGAAAGTGTCCTCGCGCAGCTCGTTGACCACCACCTTGTGCACCCGGGTGTCGAGGCCGGTGAGCAAGTTCTTGATCAGGTCGTGGGTCATGGGCCGGGGTGTGGCGACCTTCTCGATCTCCAGGGCGATGGCGTTGGCCTCGTAGATGCCGACCCAGATGGGCAGGACCGAATCGCCGTTTACGTCCTTCAGGATGACGATGGGCATGTTGGTGACTGGGTCCATCATCAGCCCTCGAATCTTCATCTCGACTTCCGGCATGGTCCCTCCCCTGTGCGGCCTAGCCTACCATTTGGCCCAGCAAACTGTTAGGAAAGCTTGCGCTAAC
>DATNJE010000137.1:0-3130 GCA_035604095.1 Terriglobales bacterium | reverse complement strand
CTGGGGTGGGGAAGAATTCCTCGTCGTCTCCCGCTACACCGACCGCCACGAAGCCGAACTGCTGGCCCAGCGCGTTCTCGCCGCGGTCGCCGACACGCCCTTTGCGCTGAACCGCCCCGGGGAAACGATCTATCGCACCTGCTCTCTGGGCTGGGCCGCGTTTCCCTGGTTCCCGCACGATCCCCACGCCATCAGCTACGAAGAGGTTCTCACCCTCGCGGATCGCGGCCTCAACCAGGCCAAGCAGGCGGGCAAGAACCGCGCCGTCGGCATGATCCCGGCCAGCGCCGAACTGGTTTCCACCACCACCGAAAAAATGCACTCCATGGAGATTCAGGTCTCCGCCCTGCCCGTAGCCGGGCCGCAATCAGGAATCTAATGGCGTGCCGCTGCAGCACGTAGCCCCGGACGCCTCGTCCGGGGGGAAGCCCGCCACGAACTTTGCGCAACGTGTCGCCGGCCGGACGAGGGCGTCCGCCCCTAGTAACACGTAGCCCCGGACGCCTCGTCCGGGGGAAGCCCGCCACGAACTTTGCCCACCCTGCCGCCGGGCGGACGAGGGCGTCCGCCCCTACACAAGCAAGAACCATCCCACGCAGCGTTCTTCCAAGGGCGAGCGTTTTGGCAAAGCCCCTCCCTTATTTGATAATCCCATCGGAGGTCCGTCCATGAAATCCGTCTGCCTTCTTCTTGCCAGCTTGCTCTTCGCGGGCTCGGCCGTGTTCGCCCAGGACCACCCCGCCATCACCGCCCTGCCGAACAGCCTGTACGTCGGCGCCGACGGAAAATACGAAGCCGCGCCCGACACCGCGCAGATTCAGTTCAACATCTCCGTCCAGGAAGCCACGCCCCAGGCGGCCTTCGAGAAAGCGTCGAAGAATGTCGAGCAGGTGCGGCAAGTCCTGCGCGCCAACGGGATCGAGCCGGCCGCCGCCAATATAGGATTCCTCTCCGTGCAGCCCACCTATCAGTGGGACAAAGGTAAGCAGGCGCTCATCGGATACCGTGTCACCAGCAACGTCACGCTGAAGCTCAAGGATTTCACCAAGGTCGGCCCCATCACCCAGCAGCTCGCCGATGCCAATATCAGCGAGACCCAGACGCTCAACTACACCTTGCAGAACGTGGACGACGCCAAGAACAAGGCTGTGGAAGACGCCTACCGCCGCGCCCGCAACTCGGCCGACACGCTGGCCCACGCCAGCGGCCGCGCACTCGGCGAGCTTCTCTACGCCTCGGTCGACACCTTCGAGGCCCCGCGTCTTTTTGCCCCGCGCGCGATGATGGCCCCCATGAAGGCGATGGCAGCAGCCGCCCCGCCCGCCCCCACAGAAGAATTCACTCCCCAGACCGTTACGGTCACCGCCCACGTCAACGCGCTGTTCAACCTGAAATAGACCACCTGAAACAAACCACGTAGCCCCGGACGCCTTCGTCCGGGGAAGGTTTGGCTTGAAATAAGAATGTCCGACTTGAAATAAAATACCCGCCGTTAAGTTGTGCAGTAGGTTGTCAGATGGGGAAGACCCCGCTTCGGAAAACGGACCCAGCCCCGAAGGGGCGGAATTCATTAGCCCAGCACGTAAGTGCTGGGTGAAGTCCAAGAAGGATGAACGAGTCCCGCAAGGGACGGCACTATTTCTCTCGCTCCTCTTGACCGAAAAGATCAGCACCGTCACAAAACCGCCGGTGCGGGTCTCCCCGATGGGGGCACCGCTGCCAGCGGAACCACCTCAAGAACAAATCCATCCACCTTCCGCACCACCACCATCTGCCCCGCAGCCAGCGCGGATGCCGCAACCGCATCCCACAACTCGCCGTGGACGAAAACCTTCCCCTGCGGCGAAAGCGCGGTCTGCACCACGCCCGTCTCGCCCACCAGCCCTTGCGCCCCAGTGACGATCTTGTTGCGCCGCGCCCGCAGGGCAATCGTCATCAGGAAGGCGGTAATGATTCCCAGCGGGATGGCGGCCGCCAGCGCCGTCAGCAAATGCACGCGCATTTCCGGAATAGGCGAATCCACCAGCAGCAACCCGCCGATCGTAATCAGCGCGATGCCGCCCACCGTCAGCACGCCATGCGTGGCGAACTTGGCCTCGGCCGCGAAAAGCGCAAACGCTCCCAGAATCAGCCCCAGCGCCGCAAAGCGCGTGGGCAGAAGATTCAGCGCGAACAGCGCGAGCAGAATGAACACCACACCCACCGTGCCCGGAATCACCGCGCCGGGGTGGTTGAATTCGATGTAGAGCGAAAGTCCACCAATGACGAGGATGAGGAACGCGATGTTGGGGTCCATGAGCACGTCGAGGACGCGCTCCCTGACCGTCATATCGAATGGAACGATCGCCTGGCCCACCAGGTCGACCGCCGACGCCTCGCCGCTGAAGCGTTTGAAGCTCTTGCCCGCCAGCTGCCGGAACAGATCGTCAGGGCCGGAAGCGACATAGTCGATGAGATGCTGCGCCAGCGCCTCCTGGTCGGTGAACGACTTCGATTCCCGCACCGCGCTTTCGGCCGCCTCCACGTTGCGCCCGCGCTTGCCCGCGACCGAACGCATTAGGGCCGCGGCGTCGTTCTCGATTTTGCGGTTCATTTCCTCATCGGGCTTGAGCTGCACCGGCCCGATCAGGGCCACTGGATGCGCCGCTCCCGCCGCTGTTCCCGGCGCCATGGCCGCAATGTCGGCCGACTCCAGAATGAAAATTCCCGCCGACCCGGCGTGCCCACCCGTGGGCGTGACATAGACGATCACCGGCACTGGGGATGCCGTGATTCTCTCGATGATCTCGCGCGTCGAGCTCACCAGCCCGCCCGGCGTGTTCATCTCGATGAGCAGCGCCTGCGCGTTGCGGCGGTGAGCTTCATCAATGGCCCGGGAAATGTACTCCGCAGTGATGGGCTGGATCGTGTCGTCGACTACGATTTTCAGAACCTCAGCTCGCGCCGCAAAGGGTGTGCTGACAAAGGCCAGCGCAGCGAGCAGCCGAATCATCATGAAAATTCCCGCAGGGACACGTTGCAGCCAGCGCCAGCAGACATCAGCCCCGAAGGGGCGGTATTCGATAGCCCGGCACGTCAGTGCCGGGTCAGCGTGGGAGGAGACAAGAGTCGCGGAAGCGACGGCACCGCT
>DATNJE010000136.1:0-23354 GCA_035604095.1 Terriglobales bacterium | reverse complement strand
GATGCCCAGCTCGGTGAGGGTGGGCTCGCGTCCCAGCCACTTCAGGATGCGCTGATACTCCTCGGCGCTGAGGCCGTGTTCCTGGATGACGTCGGGGGTGATCGCCTGGGCCGTCTCGGGGGATGATGGCATGTGAGTAAGGCCCTATTCTCGCACATCGGCGCGGTACACTGTCACGGATCGTCGCCATCTTATGAAATCCGTCATCGTCGGTACCGCGGGCCACATCGACCACGGAAAAACCGCGCTGGTCAAGGCGCTGACTGGCATCGACGCCGACCGCCTGGCGGAAGAAAAGCGCCGCGGCATCACCATCGACATCGGCTTCGCCCACCTCCAACTCGCCGGACCCGGCGGCGAGCCGCTCCGCCTCGGTTTCGTGGATGTCCCCGGGCACGAGCGTTTCGTGCGCAACATGCTGGCCGGTGTGGGCGGCATCGACCTGGTGCTGCTGGTGATCGCCGCCGACGAATCCATCAAGCCGCAGACCCGCGAACACTTTGAGATCTGCCGCCTGCTCAACATCCCACGCGGCATCACCGTGCTCACCAAGGCCGACCTGGTGGACCGCGAGACCCTGGACGTGGTGCGGCTCGAAGTCGAGGACTTCCTGCGCGGTTCGTTCCTCGATTCCAGCCGCGCGCCCATCGTGCCGCTCAGCTCGCTCACCGGCGCCGGCATCGACGATCTCAAACGCGAGCTGGCACGCGTGGCCGCCGAAGTGCCCGCGAAGAGCGTTGCTTCCTCCTTCCGCCTGCCCATCGATCGCGTGTTCACCATGAAGGGCCACGGCACGGTGATTACCGGGACACTGATCTCCGGCACAGTGCGCAAGGAAGCAGAAGTGGACGTGTTCCCGCTCGGACGGAGGGCCCGCGTGCGCGGGGTGCAGGTGCACGGTCGTCCCGCCGAACAGGCGACTGCCGGCGAGCGTACCGCGCTCAACCTGGCGGGCTTCTCTCCTGACGAACTGGCGCGCGGCATGACTCTGGCCACCCCCGGCCTGTTCCGCACCACCAGCCGGCTTGACGTCTCGCTCGCGCTGCTGGCCGGCGCGCGTCCGCTCAAAGACCGTGCTCGCGTACACTTCCACGCCTATACATTCGAGACAATTGCCGAGGTGGTGTTGTACGAAGGCAAGGAGGTCAAGCCCGGGCAAAGCGCGCTGGCGCAACTGCGCTTGCAGGATCCTGCGCTGCTGTTTCCCGGCGACCGCTTCATCCTCCGGCAATTCTCGCCGGTGGTGACCATCGGCGGTGGCGTGGTGCTGGATGCTTTGCCGCTGCGCCGGAGGGTATCGCGCGAGCAGACGCGGGCGTTCCTATCCGCGCTGCAGGCTGGCGATCCTGAAACCATACTGAGAGCCCGCGCCGCGAACCGATCCGATAAAGGTCTGTCGCTGGCCGAGGCCGTGGCAGAGACCGGTTGGCGCGGCGAATTGTTTGAAGCCACCGCCGCTTCGTTGATGCAGGCAGGGCAGCTTCTGCGCATGGGGGATCGCTTTGTTCATCCTCAGGCTGTGGAAAGTCTGAAAATCGCGCTGCTGGATGCCGTCACTGCCTTCCATACCCGAAATCCGCTGGTCGCTGGAATCAACAAGGAAGAACTTCGAAACGAGTTTCGCGTGAGCCCGGAGATGTTTCCGGCGGTGCTGGATCTCCTGCTGAAAGACGGGAAGCTGGATGTCTCTGGCGAACTGGTGCGCCTTGCCGGGCGCGGCGTGGTCATGAAAGACGAAGAGGCGGAGGCCAAGAAGACCATCGAGAGCGCCTTCGCCACCGCCGGTCTGAAAGTGCCTTATCTCAAAGACGTGCTTGCCGGGCTGCCCGTGGACAAGGCGCGCGCCCATAAGATCGTCACCCTGCTGCTGCGCGATAAGGTGCTGATCAAAGTTTCCGACGAGCTGGTGTTCCATCGCGAGGCCCTGGACGGCCTGCGCAAGCTGATGGCGGAACAGAAAAAGAAGTTGCCGAAGATCGATGTCGGCGCCTTCAAAGACCTGATCGGCGTCACCCGCAAGTACGCCATCCCGCTGCTCGAGTACCTGGACCGCGAGCGCGTCACCCGCCGCGTGGGCGATCTAAGAGAAATCCTTTAGCCACGGATCTTCACGGATGGCCACGGATAAAGAAAAAATCCGTCGAAATCCGTGAAAATCCGTGGCGTCCTAAAACCCCATGCGCGGAACGTATAATAAACGCTCTCCCGAGGCCGCATATGCTGACCATACGACCAGCAACTCCCGCCGACGTGCCGCTGATCCTCGAATTCATCCGCGAGCTGGCGAACTACGAGCGCGAACCGCAGGCCGCCGTGGCCACCGCCGCCGACCTGCTGCGCGATGGCTTCGGTCCCGAACCCAAATTTCGCGTGGACATCGCCGAGTGGTCGGGCGAGCCCGCCGGGTTTGCGCTTTATTTCTGGAACTACTCCACCTGGCAAGGCAAGCCCGGCCTGTATCTCGAAGACCTGTTCGTGCGCCCGCGGTTCCGCGGCAAAGGCATTGGCAAAGCTCTGCTCGTGCATCTTGCGCGCGTGGCGGTCAAGCACAACTGCGGTCGCCTGGTATGGCAGGTGCTCGACTGGAACACACCGGCCATCGAATTCTACAAATCCCTCGGCGCCGAGACCATGAAGGAATGGCTCACCATGCGGGTCACGGGCGAGGCGCTGGTGCGGTTGGCGACAGAGAAAACTTCAGCCGCCGCGGATTAACGTGGCGAATGGGTTTCATGACAATCAAGGTCATCGGCGCTGGTCTGGCGGGAACGGAAGCCGCCTGGCAGCTCTCCCGGCGCGGGCTCGACGTGGATCTCTACGAGATGCGCCCCGTGCGCTCCACGCCCGCGCACCAGACCGGGCAGATGGCCGAACTGGTCTGCTCGAATTCGCTCAAGTCCGACACTGAGAACACCGCACCCTGGCTGCTGAAAGAAGAGATGCGCCGCGCCGGATCGCTCCTGTTGGAGATCGCGCGCGCGGCAGCCGTTCCTGCCGGCCACGCCCTGGCCGTGGATCGCGAACTGTTCGCCGCCAAGGTCACCAGCGCCATCTCGAGCGAGCCGCGCATCCGCGTGCACCGCGAAGAAGTCACCTGGGTGGACGAGCACGAGGGCATCACCATCATCGCCACCGGCCCGCTGACTTCGGATGCGCTCTCAAAAGAGATTGCACGCCTCAGTGGCAACGAACATCTCTACTTCTACGATTCCATCAGCCCCATTGTCGAAGCCGAGTCCATCGACATGGAGCGCGTGTACCTGGCTGCACGCTACGACAAGGGCACTGCCGATTACATCAATTGTCCGTTCACGCGCGAGGAATACGACCGCTTCTACGATGCACTGATCGCGGCCGAATCGGTCGAAGCGCGCGATTGGGAGAAGCTGAATTACTTCGAGGCGTGCCTGCCCATCGAGGAGCTGGCACGGCGCGGGCGCGATACTCTCCGTTTCGGCCCCATGAAGCCCGTGGGCTTGCGCAATCCGCGCACCGGCAAACAGCCTCACGCCGTGGTGCAACTGCGCCGGGAGAACCTGCGCGCCGACTCCTACAACATCGTCGGCTTCCAGAACCATTTAAAGTACGGCGAGCAGCAGCGCGTCTTCCGCATGATTCCTGGCCTGGAGAACGCGCGCTTCCTGCGCTACGGCCAAATCCATCGCAATACGTACATCAACGCGCCTTCACTGCTGACCGCAACGCTGCAGATGAAGGCTTATCCGAACGTTCTGTTCGCCGGGCAGATCTGCGGGGTTGAGGGCTACACCGAATCCATTGCCTCAGGATTGATGGCGGGCGTCCATGCCGCCGCGCTGGCCACCGGCAGCGAACCGGTGTCGCCGCCACGTACGTCAGCGTTCGGGTCGCTGGTGCACTACATCACGAACGCCGGCCCAAAACATTTTCAGCCGGCGAACATCACCTCCGACCTGCTGCCGCCTCTTGACGAGCGTGTACGCGACCGCGCCCAGCGGCATCGGCTGCAATGCGAGCGCGGGTTGCGAGAGTTCGACGGGTGGCTCGTGGCACTCAGCGCTCACCAATCCGCAGTGATCCGATAACATCCACCACGGAGGCACGGAGACACAGAGGGGATTAATTTCTCCGTGCCTCTGTGTCTCCGTGGTAGGTGTTCTACCGCGCGCGATTCTTGATCCAGATGGGCGTGCCCAGGAAGCCAAACGCCCGCCGAATCTGGTTTTCCAGGAAGCGCTCGTAGGAAAAGTGCAGCTTCACCGGACGGTCGGTGAACAAGACGAACGTAGGCGGGGCGACCGCGGCCTGGGTCAGGTAATAGATCTTCACGCGCTTCGAGGCCGGCACCGAGGCGCGATCGAAATCGACCATCTCCAGGAACCGGTTCATCTCCGAGGTCGAGATGCGCTTCCTCCGCTCCGCCGCCACCTGCTCAAGCACAGGAAATACTTTTTCCATGCCCTTCCCCGAAGTCGCGCTGATGAACAGCACCGGCGCATAGCTCAGGAACTTGAGCGCGTCGCGAACCTCTTGCTCGAACTTGTTGCGGTCGGCGGGCTTCTTGCCGTCAGGCCGGCCGGAACCGGCTAGGTCCCACTTGTTGACCAGAATGATGAGCGAGCGGCCGCTCTCGTGCGCATATCCGGCGATGTTGGCGTCGAGCGCGGTGACGCCTTCGACAGCATCGATCACGAGCAGTGCCACGTCGGCGGCTTCCAGGTGCTTACGCGCCATCACCACCGAAAGCTTCTCGGCCATGAGTTTAGTTTTGCCCTTGCGCCGGATGCCGGCGGTGTCGATGAAGCGATAGCTGTGGCCGTCGCGCTCCACCAGTTCATCCACCGCATCCCGCGTCGTGCCCGGAATGGGCGAGACGATGGCCCGCGCCGTCCCCGTGAGCCGATTGAGCAGCGTGGATTTGCCCACGTTCGGCCGCCCGATGATGGCAACCTTGGTCTCTTGAACCTTCTCCGTGGTTTCCTCCGCGGCCTCGGCCTCCCCCGCGACCTCCGCGTTGATCTCTTGCAGAATCGCGTCCAGCAACTCCGCCACGCCGGTGCCCTGTTCGGAAGACACAGGAAGCATCTCGCGGATGCCCAGCCGGCGGAAGTCTTCGATGTCCGCCTCCTGCGCGAGCGTGTCGATCTTGTTGACCGCCAGGAATAGCGGCTTGCCGGTGCGCTGCAGCAGGCGGGCCAGCTCCAGGTCGGGCGCGGCCAGCTCCGTGCGTCCGTCCACCACCAGGATGACGGCGTCGGCCTCGTCCAACGCAACTCGTGCCTGGCGAAAGATTTCGGCGGGAATGAATTCTTTATCCTCGGGGATGATGCCGCCGGTATCGACCACACGCAGATGGCGGCCTTGCCAGTCGGTCTCGCCGTACAGGCGGTCACGGGTGATGCCGGACTCGTCGCCGACGATGGCGCGCCGCTTCCCGATCAGCCGGTTGAAGAGCGTGGACTTGCCCACATTGGGGCGTCCCACGATGGCGATGGTGAGCACACCGTGAGCCGCTTCGGGTTTTGTCGCTTCTGCCAATGCGAATCCGTGGCGATCCTTGATGATCCGTGGCTATTATAGAGGCTGTCTTGACCGCCTCTTCCCAGCCCGCTGCCGCCGTCGCGCCCGGCTCGCTGCACGCCTTCTTTGGCCCAGGAGGCCTGCTGGCGCGGACGCAT
The DNA here is from genome assembly GCA_035604095.1 of Terriglobales bacterium. GTDB lineage: Bacteria > Acidobacteriota > Terriglobia > Terriglobales > Acidobacteriaceae > JAHFUA01. The sequence continues at coordinate 17,697 of DATNJE010000136.1, read as the reverse complement.
CCCGCTTACGAGTTCCGCCGCGGACAGTTGCAGATGGCGGAAGCGGTCGAGCGCGCCCTGAAGGAAAGCCGCCACCTGATCGTGGAAGCCGGCACCGGCACCGGCAAGACGCTCGCCTATCTCGTGCCCGCGCTGCGGTCGGGGAAGCGCGTCATCATCTCCACCGGCACCAAGACGCTCCAGGAGCAGCTCTTCAACAAGGACATCCCTTTCCTCGAGCGCGCTCTGTTTCCCAAGGGCGAAAGCAATCTGCGCGTCTGCTACATGAAGGGGCGCAACAATTATCTCTGCCGGCAAAAGCTGTACGACATCGCCAACCTGCCCGCACTGAGCGGCCTGGACGAGATCGAACACCTTCGCCTGATCGCCGAGTGGGAGAAGACCACGGACAGCGGCGACCGCGCCGAGTTGGTCTCCATGTCCGAGGACAGCCCGCTGTGGCCGCGAATCGACGCGCGCTCCGAAGCCTGCACCGGGCAGAAGTGCAAGCAGTTCGGCCGTTGCTTCATCACCGAGATGCACCGGCGGGCGGCCGAGAGCGACATCATCATCGTCAACCATCACCTGTTCTTCGCCGACATGGCGATCAAGCAATCGGCCGATGGCGCGCCCGACGCCGGCGTCCTCCCCGAGGCCGCGGCGGTGATCTTCGACGAGGCGCACGAACTCGAGGAAGTCGCTTCCAGTTACTTCGGCGTCTCGATCAGCAACCTGCGCTTCGACCAGCTCGTGCGCGACGTGGAGAACACGCTGCGCATGAAGTCCATCGCCTCGGCCGCGGCGCACACCGCCGGCGCCGCCCTGCGTGAGCGTTTGCAGCTCTTTTTCTCGCTGGTGCCGGCAGGCGAAGGCCGCTTCGCCTTCGAAAACCGCCGCGAGTTCCTGGAAGAGAACGGCGACGAGTACCTGGCGCTCGGCAACGCGCTGCAGCGGCTCGCCTCCGAGCTGCAACGCATCCCGGAGAAGCCCGAGGAAGTGCACAACCTCATCCGCCGCACCGAGGAGCTGCGCGTGCAGCTCGGCTTTCTGCTCGAATCGCAGGACCGCAACACCGTCTTCTGGATCGAGCGTCGCATGGAGGGCCGCCGCCGCGAAGGGCGGCCGTCTCATGTGTTCCTGCAAGCCACGCCCATCGACGTATCGCAAATCCTGCGCCAGACGCTGTTCGAGAACGAGGACTTTGGGGCCGCGGTGCTGACCTCGGCGACGCTGGCCGTCTCCGGCGGCTTCGACTACATCCGCGCGCGGCTGGGGGTGCAGAACGCGCGTGAGCTGGTGGTGCCCTCGCACTTCGATTACGAGCGCCAGGCTATCCTCTACGTGCCGCCGGACCTGCCCGATCCTCGCACGCCGCCGTTCGCGGGCATGGCGGCAGAACGCATCCGCCGGCTGCTCGAGATCACCGAAGGCCGCGCCTTCTGCCTGTTCACCAGCTATGCCCAGATGCGCGCCATCCATCAGCGCCTGGAGGGCGAGCTCCCGTACCCGATGCTGCTGCAAGGGACCGCGCCTAAGAACGCGCTGCTCGATGAGTTCCGCCTGACGCCCAACGCGGTGCTGTTCGCGACGGCGTCGTTCTGGCAGGGCGTGGACGTGCAGGGGGAGCAGCTCAGTTGCGTCATCATCGACCGCCTGCCGTTCGCCGTTCCCAACGACCCTGTAGTGGCTGCGCGCATACGCGCCATTGACGAGGCCGGCGGAAACGCATTCGGCCAATACCAGGTGCCCGCGGCCGTCATCACGCTGAAGCAGGGCTTCGGACGGCTGATCCGTTCGCTCGACGACCGCGGCGTGCTTTGTCTGCTCGACAACCGTATTATCAAGAAAAGCTACGGACGGGTGTTCCTCGGGAGCCTGCCTCCGTACCAGCAGACCACAGACTTGGCGCAGGTGGAGAGGTTCTTCGGGCAGAAGTTCGGTCGCCGCGGATAGCCTGCCCCTCGACTCGGCATCGTCGCGATACAATGAAGGCCGGGCCACAAACCAAGAGCCAGAGGCCAAGAGCTAAGAGCCGTTTATGTTCCAAGTCACTGTCGAAGACACGTTCGCCGCCGGACACTACCTGCGTAACTATCGCGGGAAGTGCGAGAACCCGCACGGACACAACTACAAGGTGCGGGTCACGCTGTGCGGTGAGGAACTCGACCGCGCCGGGCTGCTGCTCGATTTCAAGGATCTGAAAGACGTGATGCACGACACGGTGGACCGCCTCGACCACCAGATGATCAACGATCTGGAGCCGTTCACGGTGCTGAACCCATCGGCCGAGAACCTGGCCAAGTATTTTTACGACCAGACCCAGGCGAAGCTGCGGGCGGCGACCAACGGGCGGGTGCGCGTCAAGAACGTCACCGTCTGGGAGACGGATACGACCACGGCAACGTACTTCGAATGATTTGTGATTTCTGATTTGTGAATTGCCCGATCCCTACCGGTCCGTAACCCAATCGCAAATCACGAATCGGAAATCACAAATCCTCACCATGCAGGTCACCGAAATCTATCGCTCGATCCAGGGCGAGTCCTCTTACGCAGGACTGCCATGCGTCTTTGTGCGGCTGACAGGATGCAACCTGCGCTGCACCTGGTGCGACAGCGAGTACACCTTCTCCGGCGGACGCAAGATGAGCCTGGAGGAAGTCGAAGCTGAGGTGCGCCGACTGGCGCCGTCGGGACTGGTCGAGGTCACCGGCGGCGAGCCTCTGCTGCAGGAACGTGAGGCCGTGCCATTGATGGAGCGATTGCTCGTGCTCGGTTACACCGTGCTGCTCGAGACCAGCGGCGAGCGGCCGCTCGAAAAGGTTCCATCGCCGGTCATCAAGATTGTGGACGTAAAGTGCCCGCACTCGGGTGAGATCGGGACTTTCCGCGAGCCGAATCTGGGGGCGCTCGGTCCCCAGGACGAGGTCAAGTTCGTGCTCGCCGACCGCGCCGATTACGAGTTTGCGCGTGACTTCACGCGGCGGCACCAGCTCGCGGCGCGGGTGCGCTCGGTCATCTTCTCGCCGGCGTTCCGCAAGGACGCTTCCGGCGCGCGCGACAGCTCGCATTGCCTGCTCGACCCGCAGCCGTTGGCGCAGTGGATCCTCGAGGACGGCTTGGAGGTGCGGCTGGGATTGCAGATCCACAAGTTCATCTGGGAACCGTCGGTGAAGGGGGTGTGATCCCAGTCGTTAGTCGCTAGTCGGTGGACAGCGAACGACCAACCACCCACGACCAGAGTAGAATCTCCCGTTCGCATACTGATGGCTCCAGGCAGCAAAACGCGCGCGGTTGTACTCTTGAGCGGAGGCATGGACTCCTGTGTCTGCGCCGCTCTGGCTGCGCGCGACCATGACGCCGCCGCCGTGCACATCAGCTACGGTCAGCGCACGGAAGAGCGCGAGCGCCGGGCTTTTCTTGCCATCTGCGATCGTCTCCATATCCACGACCGCCTGGTGGTACGCAACGAGGCGCTTCGGGCCATCGGCGGGTCCGCGCTCACCGACGACCGCATCGCCGTTCCCGAAGCCGCTCCGCAGATCGGCCACAGCATCCCGGTCACTTATGTTCCCTTCCGCAATGCGCACTTCCTGGCTGTGGCGGTGAGCTGGGCGGAGGTGCTGGGTGCGGACAAGGTGTACATCGGCGCGGTGCAGCAGGATGGCTCCGGCTACCCTGACTGCCGTCCCGAGTACTACCAAGCCTACAACGAGGTGGTGCGCACGGGCACGCGCGAAGGCCGCATCGGGATCGTGACCCCGCTGATCGGCCTGCGCAAGGCTGGGATCGTGCAGCTCGGCCTTGAACTGGGCGCGCCCTTCGATTTAACGTGGAGCTGCTACAGCCATGAGGACGCAGCGTGCGGCGTGTGTGAAAGCTGCGTGTTGCGCCTGCGGGCCTTCGCGGCTGCGGGGACGCCGGATCCTATCGCTTACGTCCCCAATGTGGTTACGCATTCATGAAATCAATTCCTGGCCGATGGCCGGAGGGTTAACTCCCATGAAAACAATCTTTCTAGTGCTGGCGCTCGCGCTGGTGGCGGTTCTAACTCCGCTCTCTTCCTCGGCGCAGCGCGTTCCGGTGCGCGGACACGTTACCGGTGACGACGGCAAGCCGCTGGCCGGCGCCGATATCGTGCTGCTCAACAAGGACAACGGCCAGAAGTTCACCATGAAGACCGATAAGAACGGCGATTTCGTCAATGTCGGGGTCACCATCGGCATCTACCACATGACCATCAGCAAGGACGGCAACGTCGTCTACGAAAAAGACATGGTGGCGCAGGGAGAAGACAAGGCCCTGGAAATCAACGTTCCCAAGGCCAAGGAAGAGTCCCGGCAAGAGGCGCTGAAGCAGTTGACGCCGGAGCAGCGCCAGCAGATCGAGGAACAGCAGAAAGCGGCCGAGGCCGAGCGGGCGAAGGTGACGAACCTGAACCAGATGCTGGCGGATGCCAAGACTGCCGAAGACGGCGGCAACTTCGATCAGGCTATTTCAATTTACAAACAGGCGACTGCCATCGATGCCACCCAGCCTCTGCTGTGGGCGCGTCTGGGCGCGGCCTACCTCAGCGCGGCCGGCAAAGTGCCCGCTGGCGATCGGGCCGCGGCTGCCGAGGACTATACCCAAGCCGTGGAGGCCTACAAGAAGGCCATTGCTCTCAAAGAGTCGGCTGCGCTCCACAACAATCTGGGGCAGGCCTATGCCAAGCTGGGCAAGGCGGATGAGGCCATGGCCGAGTACAACGCGGCCGCGCAACTCGATCCCAGCAACGCCGGCCTGTACTTCTACAACCTGGGCGCCATCCTCACAAACGCGGGCAAGCTGGAGGAAGCCAACGCCGCCTTCGACAAGGCCATTGCCGCGGACCCCAACCGCGCCGAGGCTTACTACTGGAAGGGCGTCAACCTGCTCAGCAAGGCGACGCTGAAGGACAACAAGATGATCGCGCCCCCGGGCACCGCCGAGAACCTCAACAAGTATCTGGCGCTGGCTCCGAATGGATCCCACGCCGAGAGCGCCAAGGAGTTGTTGACCAGTATCGGCGCCAAGATCGAAACCAGCTTCCAGAAGAAAAAATAGCGATCACATCAAAATCCACCACAGCGGCACGGAGGCACAGAGGAAAACAAATAGCTCCTCGGCGTCTTCGTGCCTCCGTGGTGGCTCCGGTCCACTATTTGGGAAGATCTGAAAACGGCACGTTCAGGATCGGGTACTTCCGCCATTCCTTGTAGTCGAAGTGCCACCACTCGGTGGGATAGACCGTGAAGCCCTCGGCCTCCATCATCTTGCGCAGGAATTCGCGGTGGGCGCGTTCTTCGGCGGTGCCGCCGGGGTAATCGGGCTGCGCCCGCTCGGAGAAATCGTCGTAGGTGCTGGGCATGGAGAGCGGCTCGCCGGTTTTCAGGTCGTAGATGGTCAGGTCCACGGCACAGCCGCGGTTGTGCCGCGATCCCCCGGCGGGATCGGCCAGGTAGGGATGCTCCTTCTCCGCCGTCGCCTCCCAGAACATTTTGGTCACATACCACGGGCGATATCCGTCGAAGATCAGCAAGCCATCACCCTGCTCGTGCAGCTTGCGGTTGGCGCGCACCACCGCCTCGGCTGCCGGACGCTGCATGAACGCCTTCGCCTCCGCGTACACCGGCGTGCTGAGAAAGTTGTTGGACGAGGCGTAATGGATGTCGAGCTTGAGGGAGGGATCGAGCTGGATGAGTTCCACCAGGTCGGGTTTGAGGAAGTCTCCGGGCTCGGCCGGAGGCTGGGCCTTGAGCGCCTCGGCGCGCAACTCTTCCACCGGCCGCAGCGGCTGAATCTTGAAGGTCTGCGGCACCTGCTGGGCCAGCGCGGTGGCGCAGGCAAGGCCGCCGATAACCACGATTCGACGGAACATGGGCGCAACAATATACAACTGAATTGGCGGCTCGAGCTTGGCCGAAGATTTACACTGTAGCACCGTGACGGTTCACGCCCAGCCCGCCATTCTCACCTTCCCCGACGCCCGCCGCGTCGTCGAAGAGCAGGCCCGCACCCTGCAGCCGGGGCCGGCAAAGCTGGCGCCGCTGCTGCACAGCCGCGGACGCGTGCTGGCGGAAGACATCGCCGCCGACCGCGACTTTCCGCCCTTCCCCCGCGCCACCCGCGATGGCTATGCCGTCCACAGCGCGGATCTGGCGGCGCTCCCGGCAACCCTCAAGGTCATCGGCGAGGTGCGTGCAGGCAGCAGCCTCGAGGGACATGCGGTCGGTCGCGGAGAAGCCGCCGAGATCATGACGGGCGCGCCCGTACCAGCGGGCGCTGACGCCGTGGTGATGGTCGAGTACACCGCGCGCCGGGAAGGAAACATCGAGATCGAGCGCGCGGCGGTGGGGGGAGAGAATGTCGTCCCCACCGGCAGCGAGGCGCGTGCGGGACAACTGCTGTTGCCGCGGGGCACGCGCATGGACTTTGCCGAGATCGCGGTGGCGGCCGGTGTCGGCAAGGCGCAGGTAAGCATCTATGGCTCGCCGCGCGTGGGCATCCTCTCCACCGGCGACGAGATTGTGGACGTCGACGCCCACCCCGGTCCCAGCCAGATACGCAATTCCAACAGCTATTCGCTCGCGGCACAGGTGGAAGCCGCGGGCGCCGAACCGGTGCGGCTGCCCATCGCGCCCGACGATCCCGTGGTCCTCAAGCACCTGATCGAAGAGGGGCTGGCGCTCGACCTGCTGCTCTTGACCGGCGGCGTCTCCATGGGCAAGTACGACCTGGTCGAGCAGGTGCTGGCGCAGTTCGATGCCGAGTTCTTCTTCACCGGCGCGCAGATCCAGCCCGGCCGGCCGGTGGTCTTCGGCCGTGCGCGTCGTGAGGCCGGCGCCGGGAGCGCGACTTACTTCTTTGGCCTGCCGGGAAACCCGGTCTCCACCATGGTCACCTTCGAGATCTTTGTGCGGCCGGTGCTGGATGCGCTGTGCGGCGCTCCGCCCGGTAAGCTGCGATTCCTGCAGGCACGCCTGGGTTCGGAGGTCCGGACCAAGACCGGGCTCACGCGCTTCCTCCCGGCGCGGTTATCGGGCGAGTTCGATCGCACCCAGGTCGAACTGGTGCGCTGGCAGGGTTCGGGAGACGCTGCGGCCATGGCGCGTGCCAACTGCTTTCTGGTGGTCCCGCCCGATCGCGAGCGCCTTGCTGCCGGGGAGCTGGTGTCGGTGATAATGCGATAGCGTCCCGCGGATGAAGGGTCGCAGAAAATTCGATCTGCAGCGGGTCCGTCCGCTCAGTGTGGACTTCTATGACCGCGATCCGCGCCGGGTCGCGCCCGGCCTTCTGGGCAAGGTCCTGGTGCGGCGGTCTGGCCACGAACGGATGGCCGGGCGCATCGTTGAAGTCGAAGCTTATCTCGGCGCCGATGATGCTGCAGCCCACGCCGCCGCCGGACTCACCCCGCGCAACCGCGTGCTCTTCGGGCCGCCGGGCCGGTCGTACGTTTACTTCATCTACGGGAATTACTACTGCCTCAACGTCTCCTGCTTGCCCGACGGTGTTGCGGGAGGTGTCCTGTTTCGCGCACTCGAGCCATTAGCCGGTTTGCGCGTGATGGCCCGCAATCGCGGGCTCAGAGGCGAACTGACGGAACGCATCAAACGCCTGCTTACCACAGGGCCAGGACGCTTGTGCGAGGCGATGAAGATCACCCGCGCCCGCGACAACGATGTAGACATCACGTCGCCGAAGTCTGGAGTCTGGATCGGCGACGATGGCTATCGCCCGCCGCGGATCGCCGTCACGCGCCGCATCGGCATCACCAAGGCAGCCGAAGACCCCCTGCGCTACATCATCGCGAGGAATGAGTTCGTCTCGGGGCCGAAATCAAGAACTTAAAAGCGCAGAGGACGCGGAGGACGCCGAGGTCTTTTCTTGCTCGCGACTCACGACTCAGGGCTTGCGACTGTTTCCGTGCAGCACGATGTTGTCGATCAACCGCGTGCTGCCGACAAATGCGGCCACCGCGACCAGCGCGCCCTGCGATATGTCAGCAACCGGGTCGAGGGTTTCGCGATCGACGATCTCGAAATAGTCGAGCCGTACCTCCGGCTCTTCCTTGAACACTTCGAGCGCGGCGGCGATCAGTTGGGCAGCATCGCTTTCGCCGCCATCGGCCAGAGATTTCACGCGCCTCAGCGAGCGGTACAGGACGGTCGCCTGTTTGCGCTGCCGCGGATCGAGGTAGGCGTTGCGCGAGCTGAGGGCCAGCCCGTCGGGCTCGCGCACGATGGGGCAGATCACGATCTCAACACCGAGAGCGAGGTCGCGCACCATGCGGCGGATGATCACCGCCTGAGCCGAATCCTTCTGGCCGAAGAATGCCAGGTCCGGTTCGACAATGTTAAACAGCTTCGCCACCACGGTGGCGACGCCGCGGAAGTGTCCGGGGCGGGACCGTCCGCAGAGCTTCTCGCTCAGGCCTTCGACCGTGACGAAGGTCGTGGCGCCCCGGGGATACATCTCCTCCGTCGATGGCGCAAAAAGGATGGCAACGCCTTCGGCCTCGAGCAACTCGCGGTCGTGTTCGAAGGTGCGTGGGTACTTCGAGAAGTCTTCCTTGGGGCCGAACTGGGTGGGATTGACGAAGATGGAGACGCCCACCGCATCGCACCGCTGCCGTGCGGCGCGCACCAGCGAGATGTGCCCCGCGTGGAGCGCCCCCATCGTCGGCACAAAACCGAGCCGGCGGCCATCCTGGCGGGCGGCACGGGAGGCGGCGCGCATCTCCTCGATGGTGCGACAGATTTTCACGGGAACATTGTAACTACGGAGGCACAAAGACACCGCTGGATTCGCTGTTGGCTTTTAGCTCTTGGCCAAGAGCCAACAGCCAACAGCGTTCCCGAGCTTGACGTGAACGCACATTGGGTTGAGAATTCCAGTTCGGTCCTCTCGAGGTGAACATGCTCGCATACTTGTTCGTTTTGTTGGCGATCGCCAGCCGGTTCCTGCCGCATCCTGATGGATGGGTGCAGTTCACGCCCCTGGGAGCGGCGCTGCTCTACTTCGGGGCGCGGGTGGCGCGGAAGCGCATGTGGATCCCGCTGGTGGCGCTGATTGCGGCTGACGTCTACCTGACCAAGGTGTCGTACGCCTACCCGCTCACCGCCGATCACGTCGTGACCTGGGCGTGGTATGCGGGCGTCATCCTGCTGGGAAGCGCACTGCTGGGCCGGCAGGTGAGCCCGCTGCGCGTGGCCGCCGGCTCGCTGGCGGCATCCATCGCGTTCTTCCTGGGGAGCAACCTCGCGGTGTGGGCGGTCTGGCGCATGTATCCCAAGACCCTTGCCGGCCTGATGACGGCGTACGTGGCGGCGATTCCCTTCTTTCGCAACCAGGTGCTGGCTGACCTGGTGTTTTCCGGCGCACTGTTTGGGATCGGCACGCTGGTCGAGCGCCGCGTGGCAAAGCCGGCATCCGGTCAGATCCGGGCGGCTTGAGGCGATCAAAGGCGGACGGAGCAAGGCACGCCCCGCGCGTGCCTTTTGATTTTTTGCCCTCCGTCTCTCCGCGCCGCCGTGGTTATCCTTGTTTTTCCAGCTCGTGCTCCAGTTCCACCACCGGCTGGCGCCACAAGCGATAGATCACGTAGATCACCAGCAGCACGACCACGGCGCTCCCCAGCGTGATTGCCAGGTGCTTGTGGATCAGCACCCCGGCAATGGTCACGACGTGCGGCCCGAAGAAGAGCGTGAGCACGGAGAGCACAAGGAACCGCACCATCCGTCCGCAAAAGATGGCCAGCAGGAAATGTGTGAAGTGCATTTCGAAGACCCCGGCCGAGAGCACGAAGAGTTTGAACGGCGCCGGTGGCGGAAGCATGGAGGGAATCATCAGCGCCCAGAACTCACGCTTCTCGAAGGAGCTGCGGATCTTGTCGAAGCGTTCCCCGGAGAGGCGCTTGCGCAACAGCAGCTCGCCTCCCGAGTAGCCGATGGCGTAAACGATCAGGCTGCCGAGGGCGGAGCCGGCCGAGGCCATGATCGCGTAAAGCAGGAAGCGGGAGCGGTCGTTGTAGACGTAGCCGGCTATCACCGGGTCCAGAGGCATGCCCAGAAAAGCCGCATCGACGGCGGCGATCCCGAAGGCGCCCCAGACGCCAAGCGGCTTCAGCAATCCCCAGACGAAGACGGTGTAGCGGGACAGGATGTGCTTCAGGAAATGCACGCGGGCAAGGATATTGTACGCGAGCCGGCGCGGGCTTCGCGGCGGAATTCCAGCTCAGGGCCGGCCGGGGTGCGCGGTGTTGCCGGCCAGCAGATCGAGCGCGTGCGGCAGCAGGTCCAGCACCGCCGCGAGCGATTCCGTCGCTGCCTGCGGGCTGCCCGGAAGGTTGAGCACCAGCGCGCGCCCGCAGACGCCGCACACGCCGCGGCTCAGCGCCGCCAGTGGAGTGGTCTGCGCGCCCACGGCACGCATGCGTTCCGCCACGCCTTCCACCAGCCGGCCGCAGACGGCACGAGTAGCTTCCGGAGTGACGTCGCGCTCGGCGATGCCGGTTCCGCCGGTGGTCACCACCAGTTGCGCCCGCGACGCCATCTCTAGGATCGCCTCCTGGATGGCCGCCTGTTCGTCGGCGACAACCTTGGTGGCGATGACGTGGAATTTATGGCGTTCGAGCGCCGCCTTGACGGCCGGTCCTGACAGGTCGGCCCGATGTCCGCGCGCGGACGAGTCGCTGACGGTAAGTATGGCAGCAGTCATGGGTAGAGTCTCAGATCTCCAGCACGTCCTGCTCGGCCTCGTGGTTGGCCTCATCGAGCAGCCGCAGGCCTTCCATGAGCAGTCCCTGGGTGGAGCGGGTGGTGGTCTGTTCCGGACTATGCCGGGTGAAGTCGATCAGGAAATTGCCCTCGGGCCAGAGCAGCACTTTGTACACGGCGCTGTCGCCCTTCAGGTCGCCGTAAAGAGCGTGGTGGATCTGGCCGTCGGAGAAGAAGAGCTGGCAACTCTCGCCGTCGTGGGTGAGGGTGAGGGCGCAGGTCTTGCGGCCCATTTCCAGGGATTGCAGCAGGTCCACCACATTCATCTGCGCCAGGCTGCCGCGCAATTGCCCGTCGCCCGCGGCCTCGCGCGCCATCTTCTCCAGCGCGATCTTGTCGATCACCTTTTTCAGGCGGGCGGCGGCTTCCTTGATGAAGAACGGCTTCTCCAGGAAGTCTTCGGCGCGGTCCTCCAGCGGCTTGAGCTTGTCGTTGATGTCGGCCCGGCTGGCGGCGAGGATGATGGGAATGGCCGCCGTGGCCGCGCGGCCCTTCAGCTTCTCGAAAAGCTGCCGTCCGTCCATGCCGGGCATGCTGTAGTCGGCGATCAGCAGGTCGGGAGGGTCATCGATGGCCTTCAGCAGGGCATCGGCGCTGTCGCTGGCGGTAGTGAGCGTGGCCAGCGGGTCCAGCACCTGGCGGAGCAGGGCGAGCACCATCGGGTTGTCGTCCACCAGAAGAACTTTGACGTTGGCCACGATTACTTCTTCTGACGGCGGTAGTCTCCGCTCTTGCCGCCGCTCTTGCGCTCCAGAACCACCTCGCGGATCTCAATCCCCTTGTCCAGGGCTTTGCACATGTCGTACACGGTGAGAGCGGCGACGCTGGCGGCCACCAGCACCTCCATCTCCACCCCGGTGACGGCGGTGGTCGATGCGCTCGCAGTGATCGCGACGCCATTCTGGCACAGCTTGGTGTGCACATCAACGTGACTTAGGGGAACGTTATGGCACATGGGGATCAGCTCCGCCGTGCGCTTGGCGGCGGCGATGCCGGCAAAGCGCGCGATCTCCAGCGGGTCGCCCTTGGGATTGCGTGGCAAAGCCTTGAGCACGCGCGGCGAGAGCACGACGAACGCAGACGCCTCCGCCTGGCGCCGCGTGGCGCGCTTGGCGGAGACATCGACCATTTGCGCCTGCCCCCGGCGGTCGTAATGCGATAGTTTTGCGGATTTGGCCATGCACCTAACGTTTCGCGGTTCGTGTCAGGGCCCGACTTCAGTCGCGCCGAAAGCCCCCCAACAATTGTCATCCCGAGCGAAGCGCGAGGCGAGCTTGCGACTCGAACGCGAGTCGAGGGATCTTGGGGTTGTATCTTTCTCAGAATCGTGCCGGACAACACCAAGATTCCTCGCCGCGCCCTTACTCGCAAAACTCGCGCGGGCGGGCCCGGAATGACAATACAACAGATCCATCCGAACCCGGGAATCCGCATCGCCACGAAGCGAGGTGGCTTCCTATTTTTTCAGCTCGGCCAGCACCTCCTCCGCGTGTCCGTCCGCCTTGACCTTGGGAAAGACGTGCGCAAGGCGGCCCTGGGCGTCGATCAGAAATGTGGTGCGCTCGATGCCCAGCACGGTCTTGCCGTACATGTTCTTCTCTTTGACCACATCGAAGGCCTCGGCCACCTTCTTGTCCGGGTCGGAGAGCAGGGTGAACGGCAGGTCGTATTTCTCCTTAAACTTCTTTTGCGCTTTGGGCAAGTCGGGCGAAATGCCCAGCACCACCGCGCCGGCTTTCTGTATCTTGCTGTATGCGTCGCGGAACCCGCACGCCTCGATGGTTCACCCTGGCGTGTCGGCCCTGGGGAAGAAGTACACTACGACGTTCTTTCCGCGATAATCTGTTAGAGATACGCTCTTGCCGTCCTCGTCGAGCAGAGTGAATTCAGGGGCTTTTTCCTTGATGTCCATAGGCGATTATTTTTACAGCAAACGCTCGGGATTCGCCATCCTTGCGCTGGTGGCGTTGGTGGCCAGCGTCTCGGTCGCGCAATCGCGCAAAAAGGAGAAAGGCCCGCGCGCCCTGGCGGTGGTCGAAATGTCGGCGGATGGGAAATCGAAGCCGCGCCTGATTCCCATTACCATCCTGGTGGACGGCCGTTTCTGGGACGCCTCCATCTACCGGGCCGATCCGCGGCCGATGGCGCTTGATCCCGGCAACGTGTACGAAGTGGAACGCAGCGGCAAGCCGGTTGGTTTCTTCACTGTGGGCGATGCCCTCCAAGCCAAGGACCGCTGGATCGGGCTCGGCGACTATAAGCCGGAGTCGGAGAAGCCTCCGGCGGCTGCGAAGTCCGCGAAGCCCCACAGCGCGGAGGACGATGAACGCCCGGTGCTGCACAAGCGACAATCTGCAACTGCCGAACCAGAGACTCCATCAGCGCCGCAGAGTTCGCCCTCGGCGCCTGCCCCGGCTCCGCCGCCACCGCCTCCCGATGATCCCAATCGTCCGGTGCTGCGGCGCGGCAAGCCGAAGCCAATGCCGCAGCCGCAAGAGGAAGTCCGGGAAACCGGCAGCCCGTCCAAGCCGCAGTCCGCGCCGCCCGCTGCCACGGCCAAGGCGGGAGAAGTGCTTCCTGCGATCTCCGATGCCGGCGGCCCGGAGCCGCGTCCTTATGCCTACGCGTGGGCGCCCGACGAACAGCCGAAGCTGACCAAGGCTGTCTCCGATATCGCCACGGCCGAGGTCGCGCGCTACGTCAAAAACACTCCCGCGCTGCGTTTCGCGCCGACTGCGACCTTCGACCAGGTCGTGGTCCGCGCCTTCGACCTGCACTATGACAACACCCCCGAAATCGTGTTCACCGCGCGCGTTCCCGCGGTTCCGCCCCCAGCCAGCCGCACCCGCACCACCAAGCCTCCGCAACCTGCGCCTGACTTCTTCTTCTACGTGACCGTAGTCGGGCAAACGGATCTCTACGGCCAGATGCGCAAACTGTTCAGCTCGGTCACCGACAGTGCCCATCTCGACGCCTTCCCTCGGCTGGAGTTGATCGATGCCGTGGATGCGGAGGGCACCGGCCGCGGCGACCTCCTGTTCCGCGCCGCGAGCGGCGACACGCCCAGCTACCAGCTCTATCACGTCGGTCCTGACTCGCTCAGAAAGCTCTTCGACAGCGCGGGGGAATGAAGCGATTGAGCCATTGATTCATTGAGTCATTGATTCATTGAGGAATCGATTCCGGTACAATGACGCACCACTCCCCCCGAGGACGGAAAACTCCATGCGCAAGATCTCGCTTTCGCTCGCGGTTTGCCTGTTCGTCGTCGCCGCCTCCGCCCAGCAGCAGCCCGACTTTTCCAAGGTCGAGATCAAGGTCACCAAGGTTGCCGGAACGGTGTACATGCTGCAAGGCATGGGCGGCAACATCGGCGTGTGCGTTGGAGATGGCGGAATTCTCATCGTCGATGATCAGTACGCGCCGCTGGCCGACAAGATCAAGGCCGCGCTCAAGGGCATCAGCGACAAGCCGGTGAAGTTCGTCCTCAACACCCATTGGCATAGCGACCACACCGGCGGCAACCCATATTTTGGCGAGACCGCGCCCATCATCGCGCACGAGAACGTCCGCAAGCGCCTGGAAAGCGGCGGCACCATCACTTTTCTGAAGATGGAAGTTCCGCCCGCGCCCAAAGCCGCGCTGCCGGTCGTCACCTTTGACGACAAGCTCAAGATTCATATCAATGGCGAAGACATCCGCGCTATCCACTTCCCCAAAGGCCATACCGATGGCGACATCGTCGTATTCTTCCCACAATCGAACGTGGTGCACATGGGCGACGACTTCTTCGCTGGCATGTTTCCGTTCGTGGACCTCGACAGCGGCGGCAGCGTGCAAGGCCTGATCGCCGACATCGCGCAGATCATCCCCATGCTTCCGCCGGACGTGAAGGTCATCCCCGGACACGGGCCGCTCTCGACTCTGGACGATCTGAAGAAGTTCGAGGACATGCTGCGCGGAACGTCGGCGGCGGTCGCCGCGGCCATGAAGCAGGGCAAGACTCTCGATCAGATGAAGCAGGAGAAGGTTCTGGCAGGTTTCGCGGACTGGAGCAAGGGATTCGTCACTCCCGATCGCTTCACCGAGATCCTTTACAACGATCTGAGCGGCAAAAAGACGGGCGCGTTCCTGAAGCACAACTGAAAACCGCAAAGGACGCGGAGGACGCCGAAGATTCAATGACTCAACTCTTCTGCGTCGGCGGTTAATTTCTGATCCGCGTTCATCCGCGTGAATCCGCGGCGGAGAAGTTACGAGCTTACGCCAGCTTCTTGTCCAGCAGTTCGTTCACCAGCGCGGGATTCGCCTGGCCTTTGGTCTTCTTCATCACCTGGCCGACGAAGAAGCCTTTCAGAGTGGTCTTGCCGGCGCGGTATTGCTCCACCTGCTTGGGACTCTCGGCCAGCACCTCGTCGATGGCCTTCTCGATCGCGCCCATGTCGGTGATCTGCTGCGGCTTCTCGTTTTCGTACACCGCGGGAAAATCCTGGTTGCGGTCAAAGCAGAGGTCGTAGAGCTCCTTGAGCTGCTTGCCGGTGATCGCACCCGACTCCACCAAGTCAGCCGACATCGCCACGCCCTTCATCGAAATCGGCGACTGCTCGAGTTCCAGGCCCTTGGCCTTCAGCCGTCCCATCAGTTCGCCCTGCACCAGGTTGGCGACGCGCTTGGGATTCTTCGCCGCCTTGGCCGCGAGTTCGAACTGCTCGGCGAGCGAACGCGTCGCGGTGAGGACGTGAGCGTCGTACTCGGTGATCCCGTACTGTTCGACGAAGCGCTTGCGCATGGCCTCCGGCAGTTCCGGCAGCTCGCGGCGGATCTTGGCTTGCCACCCGGCGTCCACTACCAGCGGCAGCAGGTCGGGCTCGGGGAAGTAGCGATAGTCGTGCGCGTGCTCCTTGCTGCGCATGCCGTAGGTCTTGCCCTCGGCGGCGTTGTAGAGGCGCGTCTCCTGCACGATCTTGCCGCCGGATTCGAGCACGCCAATCTGCCGCTCGATCTCGTATTCCAGCGCCTGCCGGATGAAGCGGAACGAATTGACGTTCTTGACCTCGGTCTTGGTGCCGAATTCCTTCTGCCCGCGCGGACGTACGCTGACGTTGGCATCGCAGCGCAGCGAGCCTTCCTCCATGTTGCAGTCGCTCACGCCGGTGAACAGGATGATTTCCTTCAGCCGCGTCAGGTACTCGTGGGCTTCGTCGGGGGAAGCGATCTCGGGTTCGCTGACGATCTCGGCCAGCGGCACCCCGCAGCGGTTCAGGTCGAGATACGTCTTGTCGGTGGAATCGGCGTAGCCTTCGTGCAGGCTCTTGCCTGCGTCCTCTTCCAGGTGCAGCCGCGTGATGCCGATCCGCTTGGCCACGCCGTTCGTCACGATATCGATCCAGCCGTGCTCGGCCAGTGGCTTGTCGTACTGCGAAATCTGGTAGCCCTTGGGCAGGTCGGGATAGAAGTAGTTCTTGCGCGCGAAGATGGAGGTCTCGCGAATCTCGCAGTTCAGCGCCATGGCGGCGCGCACCGCGAACTCCACCGCCTCGCGATTCAGCACCGGCAACGAGCCGGGAAGCCCAAGGCAGACCGGGCACACGTTGCTGTTGGGCGGCGCTCCGAAGGCGGCCGAGCAGGAGCAGAAGATTTTGCTCCGGGTCAGCAGTTGGACGTGGACCTCGAGCCCGATCACGGGTTCGTACTTGGCCCACGCGCCCACTGCGGTTTCCGACGTGGTGGCCATAATCGCTGATTATAGAACTTAGTCCACCCAGGAGAATGCGGTTGTGCGCGCTCGCCGAGACAGCCTGACGATGCCTTTCAGCCCGAACCGCTGAAGCTTCGAAGCCA
This sequence comes from Terriglobales bacterium, assembly GCA_035604095.1. Taxonomy (GTDB): domain Bacteria; phylum Acidobacteriota; class Terriglobia; order Terriglobales; family Acidobacteriaceae; genus JAHFUA01. The sequence goes on along the minus strand of DATNJE010000136.1, from coordinate 1,081 downwards.
TCCTCAGCCACGTCGAGTGACTGTGCAACTCGTCGAGATACTGCATACGGATGGTGGTCAATGCCGCGCGCTCGATGTCCGAGACCACACCGCCGCCCTCCTGCAAAACGAAATCCCAGGCTTCCAGCGCGTAATCGTGAAAGCCCAGCATGCCGGCGATGACGCACAGCTTCAACACGCGCTCTTTCGCCGCGCTGCCGGTGAAGCGGCGGTAGTCCCGCAAATAGAACGCGTCTCCCCACAGGAGTTGCCCGCGGGTAACGAGGTCGTGCGGCATGGCGGAGCGCCGATAGCGGTTGCGTGAGAGATCGAACAGCATAAAGCCGAAGGTGCGCAAATACTCGTCCACGGCACCGAACAGCGGCTGGCCTTCATACATGGGAGAGAATTCCACCTCGATCTTCAGCCCCACAACGCTTGTCGCGAGGAAATGGTCAGCGCCTTTCAGGATATCGAGTTCAGTCCCCTGGGTGTCGAGTTCCAGGAAGTCAAAGTTCGTGACGCCCGCTCCCGGCAGGAAATTGTTCAGTGACACGGTTTCGACCGTCTGCTGCTCCACCACTTCAATCTGCTCCGCGCAATCGGTGAACTGGCCGAAGAAGCTGGCGTTCGGCTTGAGCAACGAGGAGCAGGCGGGCTCGCGTGTCAGGTACAGGGTGCGAGCTTCCTCGCGCTTTCCCACGGCGACCTTGTGATACGTGTGTCCTGGGGGAGGATTGCGCGCCAGGTGCTCGTGCGCCTTCTCATCCGGCTCGAAGCCCAGGAAACGAACACGCGGCAGAGCTGCGGTCAGGCGGTTGCGCACCTCCCCGCGCGCGCCGCACATGACGTAAACGATCTCGGGCACCAACTCGGCCAGCGCTGCCAGGCTGCGAAAGGGGCGCACGTTAAGGGACATTATTTCACCGGCGCGTGTTCGAGATATTTTTCGAGTGGGATATCGAAGAAGATCAGCTCCTGGCCCTGGCTATTGCGCAGACCGCTGACGTACAGATGGGCGCCCGCCAGGGGATTGTCGATTCCCTCGACGTCGAAAAACAGGAAGCCGGCCTGGGTCGCGTGCGGCTCCACGGCCTTGGCG
>DATNJE010000135.1:0-9492 GCA_035604095.1 Terriglobales bacterium | reverse complement strand
GGTTCGACTTCGGCGCCCAGCCGGAAACGAAGTTCGTCCACCACCGCTAGGTCCTGCGGCCGCGACATGGCGACCCGTATCTTGGCCTCGTGGCGCGACACCGGGATGGCGCAGTGCCGCTCGGCGGTTTCCCGCGGTAACCGTTCGAGCAGTTCGGGATCCACTGGGGTGATCTCCAGGTCCAGGTAGCGGACGCCGCTGACCTCTTCCAGCGCCGCGATCAGATCCGGCTTGGCGACCTTGCCGTTCGCCAGCAGAATCTCTCCCAACATCGCGAGCTTATATTTCTGCTCTTCCAGGGCATGCGCCAGTGCGCTCTCGGAAATGTGTTTCCGCTCCCGCAGCAGGGTGCCTAATTGTTTCTTTCTGGGCATGTGGAACCTGAGTCTAGTACGGGACTCTTTGCTCCCGCACGTTACCGAAGTGTCTCGGGTGCCCGTAACTGTTGATGGACTTGATACTTCGAGGGGGCCAGGCAGCGGGTTGAGTTGGTCGGATGCTTGCCAGAGCGAAGAAACCGCGCTAGGTTGTAGGCGTATGAGCGATTGGCGAAACCAGATAAATAGCCTCACCGCTGCGGAGAAGGCAGAACTGTTGGATACAGTCTGGGAAAGCCTAGAAGCGGATGCGGCGTCACTCACGGATGCGCAACGGGTGGAGCTTGATTACCGCATCGCTCGGCACGAGCAAAACCCTTCCGATGTCGTCCCGTGGCAGCAAGTCAGGGCTGGTCTGTTTAAGAAACCGTGACACTCCCGGTCGTCTGGATGCCAGAGGCGAATGAGGATTTGCAGGAAGCGCGGTCTTGGTATGACAGCATTCGCCGCGGGCTTGGGGAGCGTTTCGCGCTAGCGGTCGAGGCCACGGTTGAGGCAATCGCAGACAACCCCCTTGCAATTCCCCGTGGTCTACCGAAGTCGTCGGCGGGCGGGAGTGCGGCGCTTCCCGTATGGCATATTCTTCGAGGTGCAAGAGCATCGGATTGTGGTGATAGCCTACTTCCATGGCAGGCGCAATCCGAGGCGCTGGCAATCGCGGTAGGCGCTTTTTTCCGCGGCGACTGATGCTTCGCAGGGATTGGTCGGGGCGATCGGATTTGAACTTGAGGCGTTTAGCGGGCGTGAGCGAAGCGGGAGCCCGCTGCCGAAATCCCGAACGAAGTGAGGGACCCCTCGCGGGAAACTGGTCGGGGCGATCGGATTTGAACCGATGACCCCCTGCGCCCAAGGCAGGTGCGCTACCAGGCTGCGCTACGCCCCGACTGAAAACATTGTACCCGAGCCGCCCGGCCAAAGCTGGCGCCCAGGCGGGACGCCACCCGTCGGACCGGTCTATAATTGCGGGCATTTCAGGTGGGTGCACACTGATGGAACCGCCGCAATACGCGGTTGTGGCCTACGTCAAGAGCGGGCTGGGACGCTTTGTGGAAGAACTCCGCCGCGAAGTCGATCCCCGCTACGGCCATCTTCCCGCTCACATAACCGTTCTTCCCCCGCGGTGTCTGCAGGGGTCCGAAAGCCAGGCGCGGAGCACACTGGAAGAACTTTGCCACAACCAGCATCCGTTCGAGATCGCCTTAGGGGACGTGGAGAGTTTCGTCCCGCGGACGCCGGTGCTGTTCATTCGAGTGGCCCACGCCGCGTACAAGATGCGTGAACTGCACGACCGGCTCAACACCGGCCCTTTTCTCTTCGACGAGCCCTGGCCCTACATGCCCCACCTGACCATCATCAAGAGCGAAGAGCCGGAGCATGCCCAGGAGGTCCTGGCCGGCATCCGGCGGCGCTGGGCCGACTATCCGGGTTCGCGCCACATCCGCATCGAGGAGCTTACCTTCGTGCGGCAGACCCAGGGTCCGCACTGGGACGATCTCGCGCCCATCCAACTGGGCAGCAGCCTGGCCTCCCGCTAAGGTCTTTGCCGTCTGTTGGCGCCCGCGCGCCAGGGGCTTGGCCCTCGGTACATGTCCTCCCTTCATCTTGTGGGTTACCCGAGAGAACGATAAATAGAAGAAGCGCCATCTGCCTGCGGTTCTTCCAATTGGGGCCACCTCAGCGGCTGCGCGGCTGGCGGATCACGGAGGCACCAATGCACATCGGAGTTTACGGCGCAGGATACCTGGGAACGGTGGTTTCCGCCTGCCTGGCGGACTTTGGCAATCCTGTCACCTGCTATGACGCGGACGGGGTCCGCATCTATGCCACCGCCCAGGGCAGCATCCCCTTCTACGAGAAGAACCTGAAGGACGTCATCAAGCGCAACATCCGCGCCGGCCGCCTGATCTACTCCAGCGACATGGAGTCGTTCGCCGGCAAATCGCAGGTGGTTTTCCTGGCCGAGGATTCCTGCCGCTACCTGGAAGACATCGCGGTCAAGCTGGCCGCGAACCTGAAGCACGACGCCATCCTGGTGCTGGTGACGCCGGTGCCGGTGGGGACCGCTGCCCGCCTGGAACCGCGGATGAAGGAGATGCCCAACAAGATCACCATCGTCTCCCATCCCCTGTTCCTGACCGACGGCTGCGCCGTGGAAGACTTCAACTGGCCGGACCGCATCGTGGTCGGCACCAAATCCACGCAGGCGGTGCAGGCGCTGAAGCAGATCTACCGTCCGCTGGCCATGCGCGGCGTGCCCATCATCGTGACCAACCACGAGACCGCGGAGCTGGTCCGCGAAGCCTCCACCGCGTTTCTGGCCACCAAGATTTCGTTCATCAACGAACTCTCGACCCTGTGCGAGCACGTCAGTGCCGACTCCGTGGACCTGGCCCTGGCCCTGGGGCTCGACAAAAAGATTGGACCGCGCTGCCTGCAGCCGGGCGCCGGCTTCGGCGGACCCTTCGTGGAGAGCGACATGGAAGCGCTGGCGCAACTGGCCACCGGCAAGGGCGTGTCATTGCGCGTGCTCAGCGCCGCCCGCGAAGTCAACGACTCAATGTGCGACCGCGTGGTCGACAAGCTCTCGGGCGCGCTGGAATCGGTTACCGGCAAGGAGTTCGGCATCCTGGGGCTCTCCTTCAAGCCCAACACCAACTCGGTGGCCGGCTCGGCTTCCATCCACCTGGCCAAGTCGCTGATGGCCAAGGGAGCGAAAGTGCGCGCCTACGATCCCGTCGCTATCCCCGACGCCAAGCAGGAGATGGACAAGATGCCGGTGCGCTATTGCGAGTCGGCGTACCACGCGGCGGAAGGCTCCGACGCCCTGGTGGTGGGCACCGGCTGGCCGGAATTCCGCGCCCTGGATTTTGAGCGCATCAAGCGTCTGCTGCGCCGCCCCATCCTGGTCGACACCAAGAACCTGCTGGACGGCGCCCGCATGCGTTCCATCGGCTTCCAGTACGTGGGGATGGGCCGCGGCTAGCGGCCTCACACTTCCCGTCCGAATCAGGCCCTTCATGCGTCATCTTCGACTTGGCGATTCCTGTGCCGGTAAGGCCGGGGATCGGAATCCATTGCTATAATCGAAGAGCGGCCACGGTGGGCGTAGTTCAGTGGTAGAACTCCGGACTGTGGCTCCGGCTGTCGTGGGTTCGAATCCCACCGCCCACCCCAGCACTCTCACCCAGCATTCAAGAGATCCCTCGCTTCGCTCGGGATTTCTGCCTGCCGCTTCAGGCACCGCAGAAAACGCCTCAAGGCCGCGATTGGGCTGGGCTTGCTAAGCATGTAAGGTTCCGGTTATCTTCACACCATGAAGCTGCGGCTGCTCGTCGAATTCGATCCACAGAGCAAGCGGTGGTCGGCGGTGTTTCCCGAACTGCCGGGCTGCGCTTCTGCCGGCGATACGGAAGAGGAAGCTGTGCGCAATGCCAAGGAAGCGCTGCAACTGTGGTTTGAACCTTCCGCAATTACCCCCGCCAAGGGAGCGAAGCTGCTCGAAGTATCCTTTCCGTGAGCCCGCACTTTCCTGTTCTGGTCGCGAAGCAAGTTGCCAGCGTATTGAAACGACACGGCTTCGCGCTGGTCGGCCAAAAGGGCAGTCATCAGAAATGGCGGCATGCGAATGGCCGTCAAGTAATCGTCGCGGTGCATGGCAACAAACCGATCCCGGTCGGTACCCTCAAGAGCATCATCGAAGGCAGCGGCCTGGATGTGGATGACTTTCGATGACTAACAAAAAGCCCAACGCGGATCGCGCTCGGGATTTCTCCTCGGCTTCGCTCCCAAAACCGTTTATAAGATAGTCTCACGATGGCTGCAGCGGACATCCTGAAAGCGCCGAGCCTCTCGGTGGTGGTCCCGGTTTACAACAGCGCCGCCACTCTGGGGGAACTGGTGTCGCGTCTGGAGCAGGTGTTGCCCGGCGTGACCCCGCGGTTCGAGCTGCTGCTGGTCAACGATGGCAGCACCGATGGCAGTTGGGCGGCGCTCCAGGAGCTGGCGCAAGCGCACCCGTCGGTGCGCGCCATCAACCTGATGCGCAACTACGGCCAGCACAACGCGCTGTTGTGCGGCATCCGGGCCGCGCGGTTCGACCTGGTGGTCACCCTGGACGACGATCTGCAAAACCCTCCCGAGGAGATTCCCAAGCTGTTGGAGAAACTGGCGGAGGGAGACGACGTGGTCTATGGGACGCCCGACGAGCGCCATCACGGGTTATGGCGCAATCTGGCATCCCAGGTCACCAAGTGGGTGTTGCAGGGGACGATGGGAGCGCAGGTGGCACGCCAGGTGTCGGCGTTTCGGGTTTTCCGCCGGCCGATACGGGAGGCCTTTGCCTCCTACAGCGCTCCCACGGTCTGCATCGACGTTTTGTTGACTTGGGGAACCAGCCGTTTCTCCGCCATTCCGGTCCGCCATGAAGCCCGCCGGATGGGCGAATCCGGATACAGCTTCCGCCGGCTGGTGACGCACGCACTCACCATGATGACGGGATTCAGCACCCTGCCTTTGCAACTGGCCAGCGCCATGGGGTTCGTGTTCACCTTGTTGGGACTCGCTATCCTGCTGTTCGTGCTGGCCAGCTACTGGATCCACGGGCGCAGTGTTCCCGGGTTTCCATTTCTCGCATCCGTCATCGTCATCTTTGCCGGAGCGCAACTGTTTGCCCTGGGCATCATGGGAGAGTACCTGGCGCGCATGCATTTCCGCATGATGGACCGGCCCAGCTACGCCATCCAGGAACTGATCCAGCATGAACGCAATCTCGCCGGGAAGTCCGCGCCGAGCGAGGCGGAGGCGCCTCTACCCACCCGCTCCAAGGCAATCGGATGAGCGGCTGCGCCGACGCCCCGTGCCGGTTCCTGGACTGGGATTCGGAGTTCTTTGGCCGTCGCATGGCTCGCGCCAACGTGAATCGGCTCACCCCGGAATCGCTGCGGCAGATCCAAAGCTGGTGCGATTCTCAGCGCATCGATTGTCTTTACTTCCTGGCCGACTCGGCCGATGCGGAGACGGTGAAATTGGCCGAGGAGGCGCGCTTCCATCTGGTCGATGTGCGCGTCACCCTGGGCATGGAAATGGCAGGGTTGGCGGTGGATTCCGGCCCAGCCTGCGTGCGGCCGTTCCAGCCAGCCGACCTGCCCGGTTTGCGGGCGATTGCCAGGGTGAGCCATCGCGACTCGCGCTTTTACTACGACAAGAATCTTACGGATTCGCTTTGCGACGCCTTGTATGAAACCTGGATCGAAAACAGTACCCAAGGATACGCGCAGGCCGTGCTGGTGGGGGAGCATCAATCCCGGCCTGCGGGATACATCACCTGTCATTTCAGTGCGCCCACCGGCCAGATCGGGGTATTTGCCGTCGCACAAGAAGCGCAGGGCCGGGGCTTGGGCCAGATGCTTGTACTCTCCGCGCTGCGCTGGTTTCAGCAGCAGGGGGCTTCCGAAGTGACGGTGGTTACGCAAGGCCGCAACGTGCGCGGACAGCGCCGGTATCAGAAATGTGGGTTCTCGACTCGGTCGGTCGAGCTCTGGTATCACTATTGGCCCGGCTTGCGGGCCCCGAGCGGCGCATGAGCCATCGCATCCCTTTCAACAAGGCGGGACTGGCGGGCAATGAACTCCGCTACCTGGCCGCCGCCTTCGAGAGCGGGCACATCGCCGGCGATGGCGAGTTCACCAGGAAGTGCAGCCGGCTGTTCGAGCAGGAGCTGGGACTGGCCCGCGCCTTGCTCACCACTTCCTGCACGCACGCGCTGGAGATGTCCGCCCTGCTGCTCGATATCCAGCCCGGCGACGAGGTCATCCTGCCGTCGTTCACCTTCGTCTCCACCGCCAACGCCTTTGTCCTGCGCGGCGCGCGTCCGGTGTTCATCGACATTCGGCCGGACACGCTCAACCTGGACGAGCGCCGGCTGGAGCGCCTGGTTTCGCCGCGCACCCGGGCCATCGTCCCCGTTCACTACGCCGGCGTGGGATGTGAGATGGAGGCAATCCTCGACCTGGCCGGACGGCGCAACATTCCCGTGGTCGAGGACAACGCTCACGGGCTCTTCGGCAAGTACCGCGGCAAATATCTGGGAACATTCGGGTGCATGGCGGCGCAGAGTTTTCACGAGACCAAGAACTTCACCTGCGGCGAAGGCGGCGCGCTGTTCATCAACGATCCCCGCTACATCCCGCGCGCCGAGATCATCCGGGAAAAAGGAACCAACCGCAGCCAGTTCCACCGCGGCCACGTGGACAAGTACACCTGGGTGGACGTGGGCTCCAGCTACCTGCCCTCCGATCTGCTGGCCGCGTTTCTCTACGCACAACTGGAAGCCCGGGAGCAGATCCAGTCCCAGCGGCGCCAGGTGTGGGGGTGTTATCGCGAACGGCTGCAGGCGTGGGCGCAACAGCATGGCGTGCAACTGCCCTTCGTGCCCGAGAGCTGCGAGCAGCCCTACCATATGTTCTACCTGGTGATGCCCTCGCCGGAATGGCGCGACGGGCTCATCGTCCACTTGCAGGCGCGGCAGATCCTCGCCGTGTTTCACTATCTGCCGCTGCACCTTTCGGCCATGGGAAAGCGCTTCGGCGGGAAAGCGGGCGATTGTCCGGTTACCGAGACGGTCAGCGAGCGCCTGCTTCGCCTGCCCTTCTACAATGGCCTGTCCGCGGCGGATCAGGGCCGGGTCATCGAGGCGGTGCTTGAATTCCACGGGTGAGAAGCGCGGCATGGCGATGATGCCTGCGGTCCGCTCCGTCCTGTCGCTGCCACGGGCCTACCGGCTGTTCTGGAAGGCGATTGGCGGGCCCGCCTACATCAAGCGCTACGTCGAGGAATATGTGAGACCGCAGCCCGGCTGCCGCATTCTGGATATCGGCTGCGGCCCGGGAACGGTGGCGCCCTACTTCCCCGATACCGAGTACGTCGGATTCGACTCCAGCCCGCAATACATCGAGGCGGCGCGCCGGCAATTTCCGTGCCTAACATTCGTTTGCGCCCGCGTGAGCGAATACCAGCCGCCGCAACGGTCGTACTTCGACGTGGCGCTGGCGCTGGGTGTGGTCCACCACCTGGATGATGCCGAGGCGCGGCAACTCTTCCAGATGGCGCATGACGCACTCCGCCCGGGCGGCAAGCTGGTCACCCTGGACGGTGTTTTTGCTCCGCGCCAGTCGGTGGTGGCGCGCTATCTGGTTCGCCACGACCGCGGCAAGTTCGTGCGCAGCGAGGAAGGTTACGTGCAGATCGCGTCGCAGGTCTTCTCCGCCGTGAAGCCGACGGTCCGCCACGATCTGTTACGCATTCCCTACACCCACATCATCATGGAGTGCGTCCGCTCGTCATGACCGCTCCCCAACCAGGTCCGGCCGCGGCACAATCCTTCTATCCGGAAGACGACCTCCTCTTCCGAGAACTGGTGGCGGCCGAGGACCGCCACTTCTGGTTCATCGCACGCAACAAGGTGATTGCCGCCGCGCTGCGCCGCGCCACCAGGTCTTTACCGGCGGGCTTCCGAACGCTGGAGATCGGTTGCGGCACCGGCAACGTGCTGCGCTTGCTGGAAAAGATCGGCCGGGCGGAGAACGTTGTCGGCATGGACATGTTCGCGGGGGGATTGCGCTACGCCCGGCAGCGTACGCAATGCGCTCTGGTGCAGGGCGACATGCATGCGCCGCCTTTCCAGACCCAGTTCCATGTGATCGGCATGTTCGATGTGATCGAACACATGGCGGACGAAAGCCGCGTCCTGCTGGATGCGCGCGCCCTGCTCGCGCCCGGCGGCAAGCTCCTGCTCAGCGTGCCGGCACACATGAGCCTGTGGAGCTATGCCGACGAGTTCGCGGGCCACCAGCGCCGCTACCACCGGCGCCAACTTCGGGAGAAGCTGCTGGCCGCGGGGTTCAGAATCGATTACCTCAGCTACTTCATGGCGACGACGTATCCCATCATGTGGCTGAAGCGTCGCGCCACCTCGTGGACGCACCAGACCCATTCACCGGCGCAAGCCCGCGATCTCTTCCTCGCCGAACTGCGGCCCGTGCCGATCGTGAACGGCATCCTGCGCTGGCTCGCCGAACGGGAGGCGACTCTGATCGGTTCCGGCCGCGTGCTGCCTTTTGGGACTTCGCTGCTGGCGGTCGCCACGCGCCCCGAGGCTTAGCCGCGTGCCGCTCGGGACTGTCGCCGGAATCAGCGTGCGGAATGTTTGCGAGCCAGAGTGCGCTCGCGGTCGTGGTAGTGCCGGGCGAAGTATTCGCGATAGGCTGGACTCCGCATCTCGTCCAGCCACTCGCGGTTTTCGCGGTACCAGCGGACGGTTTCGGGCAGGCCGGCTTCGAAGGTCCACTGCTGCCGCCAGCCCAGCTCCGATTTGATCTTGTCGCAGTTCATGGCATAGCGGCGGTCGTGGCCGGGGCGATCACTGACGAATTGCACCAGCGTCCGGGGCTGCCCCAGTTGGTCGAGGATGCGCCAGGACACCTCCAGGTTCTCGATTTCAAACTCGCCGCCGATGTTGTAGATCTCGCCCTCCCCGCCGTGGTGTAGCACGGCATCCAGCGCCCGGCAGTGGTCTTCGACGTGGAGCCAATCGCGCACGTTCTTGCCATCGCCGTACAACGGCAGCGGTTCACCCGCCATGGCCTGCGCGATCATCAGAGGGATGAATTTCTCGGGAAACTGGAAGGGCCCGTAATTATTGCTGGAGCGAGTGATGATGGCCGGCACGGCGTGGGTGTGCATGGCCGCCAGTACCATCAGGTCGGCCGCTGCCTTGGTGGCGGCATAGGGGCTGTTGGGAGAGAGTGGGGAATTCTCGTCGAACTTTCCCTCCGGACCGAGGCTGCCGTACACCTCGTCGGTGCTGACCTGCACGAAGCGCCCGACGTGCTGCCGGCGGCAGGCCTCCAGCAGGCGGAAGGTGCCTTCCACGTTGCTGCGCACGAACACGCTGGCATCTTCGATGCTGCGGTCCACATGGCTCTCGGCGGCCAGGTTCAGCACCACGTCGGCGCCGCGCACCGCTTCGTTCACCTCCGGGTCGCAGATATCCAGTTGCCAGAAACGGAAGCGGGGATTCGCTTGCGCGTCCTTCAAGTTGGCAAGACTGCCGGCATAG
>DATNJE010000134.1:0-6578 GCA_035604095.1 Terriglobales bacterium | reverse complement strand
CCGGGGGAAACTCGACTTGGCACTCACGTCCTACCATGTGCACCACCGCCAGGCCGGCGCCCTGCGGAGACCAATCGGCGTCGCGTATGTTCTCCAGAATCTCGCGCGGCCGGCCGCCCGCCATGGATAGGCTGCCCACTGTGCCCAAAGCGGAGTTCCAATCGGGGACCTTCGGCTGGGCAATCACCGCCAGCTCGCCGGTATTCGATACCGCCATCAGGGTGGCGTCGGCGAGGAGGGTGCGCGAATCGGTAAGTGACTTGCGCACCGAGAAGAGCTCCGGCGGCGCGCCATCCCAGGCCGCGCTGTAGACCACGGTCTGGCCGTCGGGGGCAAAGCGGGCGCGGGTGATGTTTCCGCGGCGGAAGGTGAGCGCGACATAATCCAGCGGCGGCGGCGCCCGCCGCGTCAGCAGCCAGGCAACCGCGGCCAGCGCCAGAACCGCGACCAGGGAGGTGAGGGCGAGCAGGAGGCGCAGGTTGGGCGTCTTCTTTCGCGCTTCCACGGCGGGCGCCTCAGAGGTCGAGGCGCTGCTGCCCATGACGGCGTCCAGCGCGTATCCGAGGTCGCGCGCGCCCTGGAAGCGGTCGCTGGCTTCCTTTTCGAGGCAGCGGCGGACGATGCGATCGAGCGCCGGAGAAACCTGCAAGCCGCTCTGGGTGAGCTCGGGCGGATCCTGCTGCAGGATCGCGGTCAGGGTATCGGCGCTGGTCTCGCCCTGGAAGGCGCGCTTGCCCGCGAGCATCTCGTACACCACTGCGCCAAAGCTGAAGATGTCGGAGCGCGGGTCGATGGCCTTGCCCCGCACCTGCTCCGGTGACATGTACCCCATAGTGCCCATCACCATCCCGGCAGCGGTCTGGTTGGTACCGAGGGTGGGACTGTCGGAGCCGGAGGCGCCTTCGAGACGTGCGAGTTTGGCGAGGCCGAAATCCAGGATCTTCACCCGGCCATCTTTGGTGAGGAAGATGTTCTCCGGCTTCACATCGCGGTGCACGACGCCCTTTTCGTGGGCGGCGGCGAGGCCTTGGGAAACCTGGAGTGCGAATTCGACGGCCCGGCGTGCCGGCAGAGGGCCTTGCTCCAGCCGCTGGCGCAGGGTCTCGCCTTCGAGCAGTTCGGAGACGATGTAGGGCGAGCCGTCGTGACTGCCGATGTCGAAAAGGGCCAGGATGTTGGGATGATTCAACGCCGCTACGGTGCGCGCTTCCAGCTCGAAGCGGTGCAGGCGGTCGCCATCGCGGGCAAACGATTCGGGCAGTATCTTGATGGCGACGTCCCGCCCCAGACGGGTGTCGCTGGCTCGATAGACTTCGCCCATCCCGCCCGCGCCGAGCGCAGACCGGATTTCATAGGGCCCCAGTCGTGTACCGGAAGCTAAGCCCATCCTCGCGTGTCCTCGGAGCGAATTGTAGCTGAACTAGGTGATTCGGAAAGGAACCGCGGCGGAACGGAGGCATGAACCGGCTTTACGCCGCCGCTTCACGGCTTGCCGCGCGCGATCTGGGCCAGACCGAGGAGCGAGGAGCTGATGGTCACCCCGGCACGGCTGGCCGCCTCCGCGTTGATGGCGAAGCGTAGTCTGGCGTCCTGCGAATACAACCGGATTATCCCTCCGTGCCCGAGAAACTGCTCGTCTTCTCCCACGGTGACGATGGGCAACTTTTGGGCGTACCGCAGGCACCGGTGTAGGAATTGTGCTCGAGTTTGGCGCCGGCGGTCAGCCGCAGGCGGTCGGGAACCACCGCGACTTCATACTGCGCGAAGCCGCTTTCCACATAATCGCGCCGCGGCAACTGGGTGAAGTACCAGCCGAAGCCGTGGGTGGGCACGTCGGCGGTGCTGTTAAAGCTGGCGCCCCACACCAGGGAATGGCGCGCGGTGAACGCCAAGGTGTGCTGCCACTCCAGGTCGCAGGTGTTGCGGTCGTCGCCGGCAAAACGGTCGTCGCGAACGTCCCAGGAACAGTTGGCCAGAACCTGGCTGCTGGAGTGGTCAGAGAAGTTGTGGTCCCATCGTCCCAGCGCGTATCCGCCCTTCACCGGGTAAGCCTGGCGGAGGGCAACCAGGTAGGGCGGCGCCGGGCTGTCGATGGCGCTGGTAATGTCGCGTATGCGGCCGTCGTAACCCGATCCTTCCACCATGAGCGTGTCGCGCGGCGAAAGCCTGGCGTCCACCCGCATTCCGCCCTGGGAAAGTCCCCAGGCGTCGTAGAGTTCGTTGCCGGAGGCGTCCACGAAGGGTTGCTCCCGATTGCTCCGCCCGAAGAGGCGGTAGGAAAGCTGCTCGCCCAGCTTGCCGCCATAACGCGCGCTGGCGGTAAAAGCCGTCGTCATTCTCGCCGGAAACCACCACCGAGGTGCCCTGAGTCTGCTCCGCACTCTTGGTGATGACGTTGATCACACCATTGACCGCGTTCGCGCCCCACAGGGTGCCACCCGGACCGCGGATCACCTCGATGCGCTCCACGTTCTCCAGAGGGATGTCCTGCACGTTCCAGAATACGCCTCCGAACAGCGGACTGTAGACGCTGCGGCCGTCGATCAGGACCAACATCTTGTTGTTATTCATGTCGCTGAAGCCGCGCGCGCTGATCGCCCAGGTGTGCGCGTTGGATTGCGCGACGTAAAGCCCTGGCACCATGCGCAGCACCTCCGGCAGGCTGGTAAACCCGCTGCGGCGGATGTCCTCGGCGGTAACCACGAAAATGGCCGCCGGGGCGCCGGAGAGTTTTTCTGACTTCTTGCAGGCGGAACTGATGGTGAGGTTCAGAAGTTGCTCAAGCGGTAGGTCGGCGAGATCGGTGGCTCGCGGGGCCTCCGCATCCCCGGCTGCCGCTCGGCCGGGGGCAGCCTGGTCCTGCGCGAAGCCAGGGGGCCCGTGAGAAACAAACCATGAAACAAAAAATCCGCAGAGTAGGAAGAATCTTGCCCGCTTTTTCATACGCCTGGGAACCTCGCTCACCCATCCATCGGGCCACATCACCGACGGAGTGTTTGCAATCGAAGCAGCCCATCCGTGGGGACGAGAACTTCCCTGCTCCTCTTCTCTTATCGACCGTGTGGAGACTGGACTTTAGAGCGGCTCAGGGCAGAAACCCTAGCGGGGCATCGAGTTAGCGAGGATCTGCTGGGGTGGGGCAGGTGCAGGTCATTTGCAAGCGGCGTCAGTGCGACAACTGGGGAACGGCGACCTGGCCGCCCGCCAGCAGCTCTTCGAAGGCGCGCGCATCCACCGGCCGGGAGAAGAAGTAGCCCTGCGCATAGTCGCAGCCCAGGTCCTTGAGGTATCTCACCTGTTCGGCCTTCTCCGTGCCCTCGGCCACCACCTTCATGCCGAGCTGCTGTCCCAGCATGACAATGACGCGCACGATCTCGCGCTTGTCGGGGTCATCGTCCATGCCGGAGATGAAGCTGCGGTCGATCTTCAGCGTGTCCAGGGGAAGCCCCTGCAGGCGGCTGAGCGAGGAGTACCCGGTGCCGAAATCGTCGATGCTAAGGCGCACGCCCAGCTCTTTGAGCCGGGCCAGGACCTGGGCGGCGTTTTCGGCGTCGGCCATAGCCACGGTCTCGCGGATCTCCAGTTGCAAGTGGCGTGGACTCATGGCGGTCTGCTGCAGAGTCTGGCGAATGCTGCTGACCAGGTCCTCCTGCAACAGCTCTTTGGAGGTGATGTTGGCGGTCACCGTGAGCGCGGGTTCGGAGGGGTAGCGCGATTGCCAGATGCGGCCCTGCTGGCAGATTTCCCGCAGCAGCCAGCGGTTCATGGGGACGATCAGTCCGGTCTCCTCGGCGAGGTCGATGAAATCGTTGGGCGGGACCACACCTCGCTCAGGATGCTGCCAGCGAATCAGCGCCTCGAAGCCGGTGATGCGGCCGCTCTCCAGTTGCACAATGGGCTGGTAGTGGACCAGGAACTCGCCGCGAGCGACGGCGGCGCGCAACTCGCGCTCCATCCGCAGGCGGTTCACCGCCCGGGCGTGCATTTCCCCGTCGAAAACCTCGCAGCGGGCTTTCCCCGCCGTCTTGGCGCGGCACATGGCGATATCGGCGTCGCGCAGCAGGTCCTCGGCGCGGTCGCGGTCGGTGGAACTCAGCACGATGCCGATGCTGGCGGAGGAGAACACTTCCTGGCCGTTGAAGGCGAAAGGAGCCGCGACCGATTCCTGAATGCGATTAGCTACGCGAATGGCGTCACTGGGATCCTTGATGTCGTCCAGGAGCACGCCGAATTCGTCGCCGCCCAGCCGGGCCAGGCTGTCGTCGCCATGCGGCATCAGGGCCAGGCGGGCCACCGCCTGGTGGCGGCGCAGCGAGGACGCCAGCCGCGCGGCCAGTTCCACGATCACCGCGTCGCCAGCGGCGTAGCCGAAGCTGTCGTTGAATTTCTTGAAATCGTCCACGTCGATGAACAGCAGGGCGAATTTGTACTCCGGGTGGCGCATAGAGTGGATGAAGGCGCGCTGCACGCGGTCCAGGAACAGGGAGCGGTTGGGCAGGCCGGTAAGCGCGTCGTGGAAGTTCTGATGCAGCAGCTTTTCCTCGGCGTGCTTGCGGGCGGTAATGTCGCGGTTGACGATGACCATCTTCTCCGCCTTGCCGGTCTTGTCGAGGATGGTGCTGGCGGAGGACTCCAGCACCCGCCAGCTTCCGTCCTTGTGGCGGATGCGGTATTCCAGGGTGCGGCCTTCGCCGGTGCGGCGGGCGTGCTCGGCGGCTTCGATGACACGATGGCGGTCGTCGGGGTGGATCTGCTCAAAAGAGGAGGTCGTGCTCAGCTCCTCGGCCGAGTAACCCAGCACCTTCTCGTAGGCGGGGCTGTTGTAGAGGCGGTTGCCGTCCATATCGACCAGGGCAATCATGTCGCCGGCGTTCTCGCTCACCAGGCGGAAGAGCTCGTCGCGCTCGTTCAGCCGGCGCCGCATGCCGGAGATCAGGTGCTGCTGATAAAGGGTGTAGATGTCGAACAACAGGACCGCGCCCACCAGCCCGCGCGCCGCCAGCCTCAGGTTGAAGGCATAAAAAGGATCGACTTGCGCATGCAACAGCGGCAGCAGGAAGGAGGCGATGCCAGCCGTCAACAGCAGCGTAACCAACACCGCCAGCGACCACAGCCACCACTCCCGGCGTTCCGCCTGGCGCAGACGAGTGTGGACCGGCTCGGCCGGTTTCGTGGCGCTATTGGGCATGCGAACCCTAGCGTAAGCCCAATGGTAATCATCCCCAACTAACGGAAGTACATGGTCGGAGGACGCCGGGAGGTTACCCGGCGGATGACTCAATCTGCTTATCTACGATCCCGGCCTCGCGCATCCACCGCCACATAAACAGGCCTGCGGCCACCATCGCGATAACAATGACTCCGATCAAAATCGACCAACCCAGGTAGCGCTGGGGATGGCGGACCAGGAGGACGAAGTGGCGTCCGTAATGTTCCGCGGCCCAGGCCAGCAAGCTGTAGCGGAGGGCGCGCCCCGCCGCCACCGCGATCAGGTATCGCCGCGGGGGATAATTCAAAATGCCGGCCGCCGCGAAGACGATAGTCGCCGGGAACGGTGGAGGGAAAAGGGTGGCGATAATCAGGGTACCGGCGCCCCACTGGCGGACGAAGCCTAGCAGCCGGTGCACCCGGCTCTCGCCCAACTTGCGCGTCAGGTAAGCCTCACCGGCTTTGCGCGCGATGGAATAGGTGATGAAGGACCCGATCAGCCCTCCGGCGGTGGCGATGAGCGCGTAGTAATACCAGGGTTCGCGGTGCCGCGCCGCCAGGATGGCGGTCAGCAGATCGAGACCGCCGAAAGTCGGAATGGGCGAGCCATCGAGGATGGCCAGGGCGAACAGGCCGAACCCACCCATATGACGGAGCGTGGCCTGCCATCCGGTGGGACGCGGAGTACGCCGTGCTGCCTGCCACAGCAGGCTAGCCAGCGGCCGCCAGGTCATTCCCTTTCCCACGCTCCTCAGTCTAATTGCAAGTTAGCCGCAGACGCACGGGGACTCTTTCAGAAGTTGTTCGCCGCGGATTTACGCGGATGCGCTTTCGATTCTTATCCGCGTTGATCCGCGGCGGAATTTGACCAAGCCCGCCGAGAACTCACTGCCCGGCAGGTTTCTCCGACTTCTTGGGCGCAGCCGCTGGCGCCTTGGCCGGCTTGGGCTTCCAGAAATCCGGATCGGCCTTCACCCATGCCTCCGGGGGATAGCTCATGCGCGGGTTGAACTGGAACAACTGGGTCGAGGTGGAAGCGATCGCCGAAGCTTCCAGCTCACGGAGCTTCTTCATGCCCTCTTCGCCCATGTTGGCGGCGAATTCCTTGCTCAGTCCGAAGCCTTTATCGACTTCCGCCAGAGATTTCCGCGGAATGATAATGGCGTAGCTCTCATCCTCGCCCCCAAAAACCGCGTTGAACGCTGCCCAGTGCACGTCGGGGATTTTCTCGTACGCCGCCTTGACCAGCTTAACGGCCTCCTCCCATTCGTGGTGATGTCCCGGGCGCACGTGATAAACCGCGATTTCGAAATAGCGCATGTGCGCGATATCAACCTTCGCACGCAGGCTGTACTTTTCGTTCAACGCGA
>DATNJE010000133.1:0-6625 GCA_035604095.1 Terriglobales bacterium | reverse complement strand
CGGAGGTTTTTTCATGATGAAGCGTTTGGCGATGGCCGTCATCGTTGTGGCGGCGGTGTGCGTATCGGTTGTCTCAGCCAGCCAACTCAGGCCCGAGGAAAAGCGGGCGCTGGAAGCTAAACCAGCGGTAGCGCTGGTGGTGGTTCAGTTCCAGACCAAGTGGACCCTGGGAGACATTTCTGTCAAGTTGCCGCACGGCGAGATTGGCACCGGGTTCTTCTTCCGCCCCGATGGCTATCTGATTACCAACGGCCACGTGGTGCAGCATGCCAACATGAAGGACATCCAGGCGGTGCAGTCGCTGCAGAACGAGCTCCGCAAGGACGCCATCAAGAACCTGCGCGGGCTGATTGCCCTGATCGAGAAGCAAACCGGCAAGAGCCTGACTGACAAGGACGTCGTCACCTTGGCGGAGAAGGCGAGTATCGAGCTCGTGGGTCCTCCCACCCTCACCTTGGTGCTGGCCAACGGCAAACCCATCAATTGCGACATTCTGCAGTACAGCGCTCCGGTCACCGAGAACGGCAAGGATGTCGCGGTGCTGAAGGTCGGGGGTTCCAACTACCCCACTGTCCCGCTGGGAAACTCCGAGCAGGTGCGCCTGCAGGACCCGATCATGGTGATGGGCTACCCGGGGGTTGCCTCTCCCTGGGGCGGCAATCCGCTGATCAGCGCCGAATCCAACTTTGAGTCCTCGGCCACCAACGGACACATCTCCGCCGTGAAGACCAGCGCCATCGGGGTTCCGGTGCTGCAATCCGATGCTGCCATCACCCATGGCAACAGCGGTGGCCCTGCATTCAATGATCAGGGACAGGTGATCGGGATCGCCACTTTCGGTTCGCTGGATCAGAGCGGCCTGGCGATACAAGGTTTCAACTTCCTGGTGCCCATCAACACCGCGATGGAATTTGTACACCAGACTGGCGTGCAGGCGGAGCGCGGCACCTTCAACCAGCACTGGGGCCAGGCGCTGGACCTGTACGACGCCGGCCAGTTCCGCAAGGCCATCGCCGAGTTCGACAACGTGCTGCAGTTCATGCCCGACCTGCCGGACGCCAAGAAATATCGCGCCGCCGCTGTGGTAGCCGAGGACAAGCTCAATCCTCTGCAGAAGCTGGTGGAGACCACGGGCACCACGCCGCTTTACGTCGTGGTGCTGATCCTGCTGCTGGGCGCGGTGGCGCTGGTGATGCGCCGCAAACCGGTGCCGCAACCGGCTTTGGCGGGCGCGGCCGCTGTCGGCGGACGTGTGGCCGCGACCCGGCCGGTGCTGCAGCCTAGCCCGGGAGTTGCGGTTCTGCCGCCGGCGACAGAGAGCTACGGCAGCATCCAATTCATCTCCGGACCGCTCTCCGGGCGCAGCTTCAAGATCAGCAAGGACGGCTTGTGGATCGGACGTGACCCGCGCTGCGGCGCGGTGCTGCCCGACGACACCGTTTCCGGCGAGCACGCCTGGATTGTTCCCGTGGAGGGATCCGTGGTGGTGATCGACAAGGGTTCCAGCAACGGCACCTACGTGAACTCCGTCGATTCACCGCGGGTCAGCAAGCTCGGCTTGAAGAACGGGGACCGGATTTTCATCGGCAAAAAGGGATCGGTTGCCACTTACTTCGCGGCGTGAGCCGTGAATGCCGCGCTCTCGCGCGGCAAGAAAGGTTCGGAGGAATCTTATGTCGAAGTTCTGTGCCAACGGACACCAGATGGAAGACTCGTGGGAGGTCTGTCCCTACTGCCAGAAGACCGGGTATTCAGTTGGTCCAACCTCGCTGCCCAAGACGCGGATTGAAACCGATCCCGCTGCGGCCGCCGCCGGACCGGGGGCCGCGGTCGCACGCAAGACGGTGCTGATCTCAGAAAAGCGCAAGTCGCCGATCGTAGGCTGGCTGGTGGCCATGAACGGCGAGCAGAAAGGCGAGGATTTCCGGGTGCGCGATGGACAGAACACGCTCGGAACCAGCCCAGAGGCGGAGATCGTGGTCAGGGATAACACCGTTTCCGCCAAGCACGCCAGCCTTCGCTACAAGGAGGGCAAGTTCTTCCTGACCGACCTCGATTCCTCCAACGGCACTTACCTCAACGACGGCAAGGAGACGATCGCCCGCGAGGAACTCAAGGACGGCGATACCATCCGCATGGGTGAGCTGGTGCTCAAGTTCAAGTGCCTGTGATGTCATGGGGATTCTCGGCGGTCCTACGGAATCAGTGTCCGAGGCGGTAGCAGCAGGAACAGGGATGAAGATCCGGCCCGGCATCGAGCTGGGCAATCTTACCGACGTGGGCTGCCACCGCACCCACAACGAGGACTATTACTGCTACGCGGAGCCGGCCAGCGACGCGGAGTTTGACCGCAAGGGCCGGCTCATCGTTATCGCCGATGGCATGGGCGGTCACAAGGGTGGTCAGTTTGCCAGCGCCATTGCAGTCGAGTCGGTTCGGGCCGCCTATCTCGCCAGCGATGCCGATTCCCCCGATGCGGCGCTGGTCGAGGCCCTGCAGTCAGCACACCAGGCCATTCAGGACTTCGCCCGCGAGCATCCGGAACTGGAAGGCATGGGCACGACCTGCATCGCCGCGGTGCTCCGCGGCGCTGAGCTTACCTATGCTCATATCGGCGATTCGCGGCTTTACCTGGTGCGGGATGCGGCCATCACCCAGCTCACCCAGGACCAGACCGTCGTCAACATGCTCGTCCAGCAAGGCATGCTGAAAGCGGAAGAGGCGGCGAACCATCCCGATCGGGGCGTGCTGACGGCGGCATTGGGGATCGGCTCTGGGGTGGCCGCCGAGGTTCCTGAGGATCCGATCGCGCTCCAGCCCGGGGACATTCTTCTCCTGTGCACCGACGGCCTGCACGACCTGGTCGCAGACCATGAGCTGGCCGCCGCCACCGCGAGTCCTCCCCCAGCCGCGTGCCAGGCGTTGATCGAGCTGGCCAAGTCACGCGGCGGATTCGACAACATCACCGTGCAGATTCTCCAGTTCGAAGGGACAACCTAGCCAGAAGGCGGGGGCCATGATCGGCAATCAAATCGCAAATTTCCGCATTGTGGATAAGCTCGGCGAAGGCGGCATGGGGGTGGTCTTCCGGGCCGTCGATGTGCAATTGGACCGTCCGGTGGCGATCAAGATGCTCAACGCGGATCTGGCCCGCGATCCCCAGGTAGTGGAGCGCTTCCGCACCGAAGCCAGGGCCCAGGCCAACCTGAATCATGTCAATCTCGCGACCTTGTACGCCTTCCTGGTCGATCAGGGAAACGCGTTCATGGTGATGGAATTCGTCGAGGGAGAGACGTTCGAACAGATCATCAACCGCCGCGGTCCCATCCCGCCGGAAGACGCGGTGCCGTGGTTCAAGCAGGCGCTGTTGGGCATCGGAGCGGCCCATCGCATGGGCATTATTCACCGCGACATCAAGCCCAGCAACCTGATGCTGAACCGCCAGGGCATCGTCAAGGTGATGGATTTCGGCATCGCCAAGGTGGTGGGTGCGCGCGGCATGACCCGCACCGGCATGCAACTGGGCACTCTGCCCTACATGTCTCCGGAGCAGATCCAGAACCGGTCGGTCGATATGCGCACCGATATTTATGCGCTGGGGATCACGCTGTACCAGATGTTGAGCGGCCACGTCCCCTTCGAGAGCGACAGCGATTTCGAGATCATGAATGGACACATCACCGCGACGCCGCCTCCGCTCACGCGCATGTATCCGTACGCCCCCGTCCAGTACGAGAACGTGGTGATGAAGGCCCTGGAGAAGAACCCGGACAACCGCTACCAGACGGTGGAGCAATTCGGGGCGGCGCTGGAGCACCCGGAGCGCGTGCCTGCGCCGGGCGGCGCGGCCGCGATGCCGCCAGGGGTGAGGCCAACGATTATTGAAATGCCCAGGCCGTTGGTGGCTGGGTCGGCCGCTCTGGTGGCCGCCGCACCCGCATTTGCCGCGCCCGCACCCAACGCGCAGGCGTCGCCGGCAACCGCTCCCCAGGCGCAGCCCGCGCCCGCAGCTCCGCTTTCGGCTGCTCCGGTGGCGGCAGCGAGCCCGGTTTTGGGAAAAATCACTTGGAATTCGCGATACACGGCGGCGGCGGCGATCGCGGTTGCGGCCTTGATCCTCTTGGCGATCCTGATGTTCGCCCGCAAGCCGCCCGCACAGACCCAGGCGGTCGTCGCTCCGGCGGGGGGCTCCGGCAATTCGCAACTCGCGCCGCAGCAGGGTGAGGTGACTGTTACCCCTCAGAACCCTCCGGGATCGCCGGCCTCAGGCCCTTCACAGGGCAAGGGGTCCGCTGCCGCTCCTCCCGCCTCTCGCCCGAACGCTGCACCTCCGCCCCAGCCCCCGGCCAAGCCCCGCGAGACCTCAAACCCGGCAAGCGCGGTCGTTATTCCCGGCGGCACCACCGTCGTGGTTAGGACCATCGACGCCATCGACTCCAATACTGCCGTCGCAGGCCAGCGGTTCAATGCTAGCGTGGACGAGCCGGTGGTTGTCGGCGACCGCGCCGTGGTGGCTAAGAACGCCGATGCGGTCCTGGAGATCGCAGGCATGAAGAAGGGCGGTCACCTGCGGGGCCGCGCCGAGTTGAGCATCCAACTTGTTAGTTTGAAGATCCGCGGACGCAACTTGCCGGTGCAGACCGAAGTCCATAGCGCCCAAGGGCCCTCCAGGGGATCAAATACCGCCAAGAAGGCGGGAGGGGCGGGGGCGGCCGGCGCTGTGCTGGGTGGCATTTTTGGAGGCGGGAAGGGTGCGTTTGCCGGCGGGGCCATCGGAGTGGGGGGCGCTGTGGCTTTCCAGATGGCGACTCATGGCAGCAAAGTCCAGATCCTGCCCGAGAGCAGGATCGAGTTCGTGCTCACGCAAGATGCCAGTTTTTCTAACGGTGCAGCCCCCGCGGCCAGCTCCGCGGGTTCCGCGGAGATCGACGAAGTGGCGCGCCAGGTCGATCAGCTCGCCAGCCGCGCCTCCGCTGTGAACAACCGTGTGGATCGTTTGCAGCGGCAGCAGGCGGCCGCCGGTTTTGGGCTGCGCGGGGACATCGCCTCCAAACAGGCCGACATGCAGGCTAACTTGGCGAAAGCCCAAAGCGCGGTTCAGGGCGGAGACGTTGCCCGAGCCAGGAGATACGCGAACCTGACCGCGGTTGACTTGGAGGCTCTGGAAAAATTTCTCGCGCAGTGACCTAGCGAGCTACGTCTCTACACAAACACGCCCACCCTGCGACTCTGCCCGCCCGCCAGCATCCAATATGGTAGGCTTTCTGAAGCTTCGGGCGGGTTTCTTCGTCCCTCCATAAGGACCTAAGTTGTTGCTAGACACCATTTTCGCCAAAGTATTTGGAACCAGGAACGAGCGCGAGATCAAGCGCCTGCGGCCGCTGGTGGAGCGGATTAATGCTCTCGAGCCGGAGATGCAGCGCTTGAGCGACGCCGAGCTGCGCGCCAAGACCGACGAATTCCGCAAACGCATCAATGACCGCCTCAGCCAGGTGCAGCTCGAGCCCGAGGCCGAAGACGAGAACCGCAGCAGCCGGGGTCCCACCGAGCGCGACCGGGTGTTGAAGGAAGTCCTCGACGAAATTCTGCCCGAAGCCTTTGCCGTCGTCCGCGAAGCCGGACGGCGAACGCTCAACATGCGGCATTTTGACGTGCAGCTCATCGGCGGCATGGTCCTGCACGATGGCAGGATCTCTGAAATGAAGACCGGCGAAGGCAAGACGCTGGTCGCCACCCTGCCCGTGTACCTGAACGCGCTCACCGGCAACGGCGTGCACGTGGTCACCGTCAACGACTACCTGGCCAAGCGCGACTCGGAGTGGATGGGCACCATCTATCGTTTCCTGGGCTTGAGCGTGGGCGTGATCGTGCACGAGCTGGACGACGCCGAACGCCGCGAGGCCTACGCCGCCGACGTCACCTACGGCACCAACAACGAGTTCGGCTTCGACTACCTGCGCGACAACATGAAGTTCGACCGCGGCGATTGTGTGCAGCGCGGCCACAACTTCGGCATCGTCGACGAAGTGGACTCCATCCTGATCGACGAAGCCCGCACCCCGCTCATCATCTCCGGCCAGGCGGAAAAATCCACGGAGAAGTATGATCGCGTCAATCGCATCATCCCCAAGCTCGAAAAAGGCGAGGAGATGGACACCGCGCCCGGCGAGCCCAAGGTGCTGACCGGCGACTTTGTGGTCGATGAGAAGCACAAGACCATCACCGTCACCGATGATGGCTGGATCAAGGTCGAGCAGTTGCTCGGCATTACCAATATCGCTGATCCCGAGAATTGGGACCTGAAGCACCACGTCGAGACCGCCATCAAAGCCCACGCGCTCTACCGCAGGGACGTGGAGTACGTGGTGAAGGACGGCGAGGTTCTCATCGTGGACGAGTTTACCGGGCGCCTCATGCCTGGCCGCCGCTGGTCCGACGGGCTGCACCAGGCCGTCGAAGCCAAGGAGCACGTCAAGGTCGAGGCCGAGAACCAGACGCTTGCTACCATCACCTTCCAGAACTATTTCCGTATGTACAAAAAGCTGGCCGGCATGACCGGTACCGCGGAAACGGAAGCCGCCGAGTTCCAGAAGATCTACAACCTCGACGTGATCGTGATCCCCAC
>DATNJE010000132.1:0-7024 GCA_035604095.1 Terriglobales bacterium | reverse complement strand
TCAGATCTCCCTTCCCGCCGGGTAATTCACGGCGGCACGCCATACCTGCCGCCGTGGCTTAGGGTCCTCGGTTGCCAGAGCCCCCGAGAGCAGCGGCGCCAGCAAGTGCGTGTCGGCGAGGAAGCCGTCGTGTCCGTGCTCGGAGACGAGCTCCAGATACCGACTGTGAACGCCGGCCGCGCGCAGCCGCGCCGCCAGCGCCCGCACGTCCTCGGCGGGGAACAGCCAGTCCAACGAGATCCCGACCAGTAGCACCTTGGCGCGGATCCGCTCGAGCGCCTGCTCCTCCGAGGCATAACCGTGCGCCAGGTCGAAGGTATCCATGGCCTTCGAGATCACCAGATAGGTGTTGGCGTCGAAGCGCTCCACCAGTTTTCCGCCCTGGTAATCGAGATAGCCGGCGATGTCATAGCGGTTCTCCAGCGCGGCCAGGGGATCCTCGCCGTTGCGGTTGGGCTTGCGCGCGAAGCGCTGGTGGAACAGCGCCGCCGACTTGTAGGTACACATGGCGAGGGAACGCGCGATCCCCAGTCCGCGGGCCGGCTGCGCGTCGTAGCGTCCGCCGCGCCAGTCGGGATCGAGCTGGATCACCTGCCGCTGCAGATGATTGAGCGCCAGGCCCATGGCCGAGAGCGGCGTGGCGCCGATGGCGACCGCGGTCCCTACCTGCTCGGGGAAGTCCACCGCCCACTGCAAGGCCTGCATCCCGCCGATCGAGCCGCCAATCACAATGCTTAGCCGCTCCACGCATAGGTGCGCCAGCAGCAGCGCCTGCGCCCGCACCATGTCGCGGATCGTCACCAGCGGGAAGTTCGGTCCGTAGGGCTTGCCGGTGCGCGGCTCGATGGAGATCGGGCCGGTCGAGCCGTAGCACGAACCCGGCACGTTGATCCCGATCACGCAGTCGCGATCGGTGTCGAACGGACGCCCCGTCCCGAACATGCCCGGCCACCAATCGGCTACGCGCGCCGAGCCCGAGAGCGCGTGACAGACCAGGATCGCTTCTTCCCGCAGCTTGCCGTAGACCGCGTAGCGCAACGTCACCGGCTGCAGCGCCCCGCCGGATTCCAGGCGAAACGGCTCATCCGCCGCAAAAGTAAAGTCGCCTTCCAGTGTCGGTTCTACGCTCATAACTACCTCCCTGCCGCTGCGACCGGCGCCACTTCGATCGAAGGCGTGGCCGGTTTGCGGCCACCGCTCTGTGATTTGGTCAGCGCCTGGTCAAGATCGGCGATGATGTCGTTCACGTCCTCGATGCCGATGGAGAGCCGCACCAGTTCCGGCGTAGTGCCTGTCGCACGCTGCTCGGCCTCGCTCAACTGTTGGTGCGTGGTCGAGGCCGGATGGATGACCAGCGACTTGGCATCGCCGATGTTGGCCAGCAGGCTGAACAGCTTCAGTGAATTGATGAACGCGCGCCCGGCCTCCAGACCGCCACGAATGCCAAACGTGATCAGCGCGCTCGCCCCGTTCGGCAAGTACTTGCGGGTCGCCTCGTACCACGGACTCTTGGGCAGCCCAGGATAATTCACCCACTCCACATCCGGGTGCTTGGTGAGAAACGTGGCTACGGTGAGCGCGTTCTCCGAGTGGCGTTGCATGCGCAGGTGCAGCGTCTCCGCGCCCTGCAGCAGCAGGAAGGCGTTGAACGGCGAAAGGCACGCGCCGGTATCGCGCAGGCCCTGCACCCGTGCCTTGAGGATGAACGCCAGCGGCCCGAACGCCTCGGTGAACGAGACGCCTTGGTACGAGGGGTCGGGATCGACGAACTGCGGGAAGCGCCCCGACTTCTTCCAGTCGAAGCGGCCTGCGTCCACGATCACGCCGCCAATCGAGTTCCCGTGGCCGCCGATGAACTTGGTCGCCGAGTGCACCACGATGTCGGCGCCGAACTCAATGGGCCGGCACAGCGCCGGCGAAGGCGTGGTGTTGTCAATCACCAGCGGCAGCCCGTGTTCGTGCGCGATGGCCGCCAGGCGCTCGATGTCCACGATGTCCAGCTTGGGATTGCCGATAGTTTCGGTGTAGAGCGCCTTGGTCTTGCCGTTGATGGCGCGGCGCAAGCCGTCATAGTCCACCGCGTCCACGAAGCGCACCGTGATCCCGTAGCGCGGCAGCGTGTAGTGGAACAGGTTGTAGGTGCCGCCGTAGAGCGAGGTGGTGGAAACGATCTCGTCGCCCGCAGCCGCCAGCGTGGTGAGCGCCAGCGTCTCCGCCGCCTGACCGGAGGCCAGCGCCAGCCCGGCCGCTCCGCCTTCGAGTGCCGCAATACGCTTCTCGAAGACGTCGGTCGTCGGGTTCATGATGCGGGTGTAGATGTTGCCGAACTGTTGTAGCGCGAACAGGCGCGCGGCATGCTCCGCGTCTTGGAAGACATAAGACGTGGTCTGGTAGATGGGAACGGCGCGCGCGCCGGTGGTGGGATCGGGCTGCTGGCCTCCGTGTACGGCCAGGGTGGCAAGTCGGTAATGGTTATTGCTGGTGGCTTCGTCGGCCATAATCTTCTCCTTGAGAAATGATGTCCGGCGTCACGAAAAGATGCCGGCAAAAACAAAACGACCCACGAATCATCGTGGGTCGTCTGAGAGCTTGTTAATTATTGCTGCCGCTGGCTCCGATCACGACCCACAATTCGCGGGCATACACATGGCCATGGCCATGATGGAAATGCATCCGCAAATGGAGGTCGAGCGCGACATATTTAATCCTCTATTTCTACGCGTGGCAGGCCGGGGTTGTCAAGAACATCCCTGCCCAGCGCGCCGCACCTCACGAGCCGACACAAAACCGCTAAGCCCTCCTGCGGCTTGTTTTTCCCTTCTTGCGCGCGCTGCCTTTACCTTTCTTAGCAGCACCTCTGAACGTCACCGGATGCTTGGGCTGGTACAGACCAACTTCGCCACCGCCCGGCAGCAGCATGCGCGTTCGCGTTCCCCACTGCTCTTCCGCGATTTCGCCGAAGCGCACACCCTTCTTTCCGAGCGACGCCATCAGCGCATCCAGGTTGTCGCACATGAAGTACATTTCGTGCTTGTTGTTTTCATCCGACGGATGAAACGCCGCCTCGGCCGCGGGCAGCGCAAAGATCAGCCAGCCGTGTCCCGCGTCGACGGAGCGAAATCCCAGGACGTCGCGGAAGAAGGCGCGGTCCACCTCCGCATCCTTGGTGTAGATCACCACGTGCGCGCCAGTCAGCATAGGCTTCCTCCAGACGCTGGAATCCTAAACTCAGTTCCACCTGGCTGACAATTACCGGGTCACCGCAGCCGCGGCGCCGTACCGCTGGGTGGCGTAACCAACGATCAGTCCCACGATGCTCCCCGGCAGGATGATGGCAAAGTAGTGGCCACCCTCCTTGTATGCCACGAGAAAGGCGAGCAGGAACCCGATCGCCAGCCCGAACACAATTCCCAACGGCAGCGAGTTAACTTTGCGCGCGAAGAAACCAATGGCCACGCCGGCAACGATACCTTTGATCGTGGACCCCACAATGATTCCGGCAAGCTGCGCCCTGGCCTCAGGTGTAAACCACGCGGTCATCCCGTCCACCGCTCCTAGGATCGCCCCCAGCAGGATACCCAGCACTAACTTGTTCATCGAGGAATCCTCCTTTTGGTTCGGGAACTGTTTCCCCTTTGACATTCTTTACAACGAAACTGGAGAATCCTTTAACCGCTAACGCCGCAACACCAGCAGCGACAGCAGCCGCATGAATAAGTAAGCTGTTATCAATAGGATCGCCACGCGGTGGCGGTCAAAAAGCCGTTCTGCCCGTTCCAGCACGTTCTCCCTGTATGCCCTCACTGGAAGCCCATCGAGATAACTGGAAACGTCCGCCGCCAGATCTGGCACGTTGGCATATCGCTCGCCAGCCCCGGTCGCCGTGGCTTTGGCGCAAATCGCGGTCAGGGGTCTTGGGACGCCGACTTTTCTCTGCTCCGCCGACTCCTCGAGCGTCGTCACCAGGAACTTCAAAATCGCACCCAGAGAATAGACGTCGCTGCGCGCATCCACGTGCTCCACGTCACCGCGCGCCTGCTCCGGCGACATAAACCCAGGCGTGCCCATCACCGCGCCATGGGCAGTTCGCACGCCTTGTGACGGTTCGTTCACCTCCGCCCGCAGCGCCAGCCCCGCGACCGTTACCTCCGCGTCACCCGCCGGTGCGCCGGGTTCTTTGGTCGCGGCCCCCTCCGGTAGAACCTTCGCCAGGCCCCAGTCCATTACCAACACTTCGCCGAAGGGACCTACCATAATGTTCGCGGGCTTAAGGTCGCGGTGTAACACTCCGCGGGCATGCGCGAACGCCACCGCGTCACACATCCGCAAGAACACCCGTAGCCGTTCCGGGAGGAACTTGACCGCAATGATGTGCTGGTCGAGTTGCTTGCCTTCCACAAACTTCATGGCATAGAACACTCTTCCATCGCTCAACTTGCCCACGTCGTGTACTGGCACGATCCCCGGATGTTCCAGCCGCGCCAGCACCTGCGCCTCCCGGATCAGCCGTTTCTCCAGTTCGCCGGTGGCATCGGAGAGATCCAGGACCTTGAGCGCCACGCGCCTGCCCAGCCGCACGTCCTCCGTCGCATACACCACGCCCATGCCCCCGCGCGCTACCCGCTCCAACAGCCGGTAGTGTGTCCCGCTAAGGTCCGGCTCCTCCCCGCCTGAACACAGCCGTTCGAGGGCCCGGTCTGAGAGAAACTTCATCGTACCTCCCACCCCAGCACCGCCCGCGCTTCGCGGCGAAACTCTTCTTCACTGCCGCACATTTCACGCAGCCGATCAAGCGCGATCTGCCGGAACTGGCGGCGCGCCCAGGCCAGCGCGTTGGTCACGTCCGTCACCGCCATGCCGAACTCCTGCGCGAGCTGCGCGTAACTGGCGTTCGCGCGCTCTTCTTCCAGGTCGTACTTCTCAAAGAGCTGGTACGCCTTCTCCTTGCCCTGCGCCTCGCAAAACTTTCGCAAGTCTTCTACCGCCCATCCAAACAAGCTGCGCACCCACTCCTTCTCGAAGAATGCCTCCAGCGATTCGGGCGATGCGATCTTCGCCGGATCCATTGCTCCCGTCGCCAGCTCGCTCTCGGCGGCTTCGAAATCGAGGGCCAGGTGCAGGGCGTTGCCTCCACGTTTCTGCCGCCGCGCCGCTTTGTCCTCGTTCATCACGAAGCTGTCCACGCCCAGACGCAGGAACGTCCGCAGCCGGCTTTTCTGGGGATCGTATTTCGCGAGCAGATCACGCTCCAGCAGTCCGGCAAAGAATCCCTGGGTCAGGTCCTGCGCGTCCTCAAATTCGCGGTTCCATCGCAGCCGGACGTACTTGAACACCGGCTTCCAGTATGCGGCCAGCAGCGTTTCCAGGGCGCGCTCTCGCTCGCCCGGATCGGCGCTTCGGGCGGCCACGATCGCCGACCACCGCGTGGCCGGAAACCGGCCGCCGGCTCCGCCTTCGCTCTGCTTCGGTTCGTTCACGAGGGAGCAATGGTGATTCAGAATGGCGAGAAGGTCAGAGTCTTGTCTTTCTTTTCCACCCAGATCCGCGCCTTGTCGGCGCGGTGGTTGACGGTGACCTGCACCACCACTCCGCTGCCATTCTTGGGGCGCACCGCGCCGTCGATCTGATAGTCCTGGATCAGCCCCCACTCCCCACCCGGTCCCCAGTCCACGTGGAACTCGCCAAAGGAATAGTTCTTGTAGCGGTCGGGGTGCTGCTTCCAGTCGGGGTCGTGCATCCAGACGCCGTACGCCTTCTCGTAGTCCTGCTGCTGAAGCGCCTGGAAGAAGTTGTGGACCACGTGCTCGTACGGCCAGTTCCGGAAGCGGAAGAAGATCATCACCGCCAGCACGGCGGCGACCGCGACGATGATCACCACGCGTTTCCGTCTTCGTTCGCGCGCGGGGTCGTACGTCGGCGCCTGGAAGAGCGTGGACATAAAGCGCTGGTATTGTACCAACCGTGTTCCTCATCGCTTCGTGCAAAAAAATGTTGAGAAACGCAGCACGCCGAATCGTGCTTGGGCGAGAATCCGCTGGCCTTTGCGGGAAAACCCGGAGTCGAGTTTTCCGCTCTGGTTCCCGACTCCGTCACTCACTCTCAAACTATTGAAAATAAAATGAGAACGACCGAGGCGGTTCAGGCCGGCTGTGGCTGGATACGTGCGTATGCTTTTATGCGCTACAGGGCTACCGTACGCCCAAGTCCGGGATTGTGGTGAGGCCGATGCGTCTGGGGATGGAAAAAAAGCAGGGACACCTGCCCAACGGCAGCATCAAGATCGGCGCCGTCGCAGGCCGGTTCGGAGTTTCCGTCGACCTGCTGCGGCTCTATGAACGTGAGGGCTTGCTGATCCCCATCAAATCACCGCGCGGCACTCGCTACTTCACCGAGCACGATTACCCCTGGATCGCGATGATTCTGCGCCTGGTGCGGGAAGCCCGCATGAACCTTGCGGGCATTCGCCATCTGCTGGCGGCCTTGCCGTGCTGGCAGATCCGCAACTGCGGCTTCGAAAGCAAGCGAGGCTGTCCGGTCATCTCGGATGAGGCGCGTCCCTGCTGGAGTAACCGCGCCACCTGCCCGGTAGTCTGTGCGCAGGATTGCTACTTCTGTCCGGTGTACCGCTCCGCCCCCAACTGCGAGAACTTCAAGGCGCTGTTGCCGTCCGTGGCTAGGCCGACGCCGCCGCTGGAAGCAGTCGCGCACTAGCGAACCGCACAATCCCCCTACGCAGCGTGGAATACAACATCGAACGCTCGCCCAATCGTGCGTGTGAGACAATAGTCGTTACTGCCAATGCCCGCGGTCGCCTCGGAGTGTGTCCCAGGGCAGTAGAGGTGTGTCACCAGACAGGATGGCCACGACCGAGCCAGCCACGCCTGCCAGTTCGGAAGAGCTGGAGCGTTTCTCCGACCGGCATATCGTGCCGGTCCTGGTGCTCGAATTCAATGACGAGCGCTCCCGCAGCCGTTTGCGCGAAGCCGGCCTGGTCTCCATTATCTTCCACCTGCTGCTGTTCATG
>DATNJE010000131.1:0-7516 GCA_035604095.1 Terriglobales bacterium | reverse complement strand
GATTCCGGCAGTCTAGGAACGGGAACGGCAAATTGCGCCTGCGTTCTACGCCTAACGTAACTGTATCCTAAGCAGGAATGGATTTCCTGATCGGGCCTTGGCCTGATATAACAAATTCAATCCGGACAGGAATAATTACATGTTCCGCGGTTCGGCAGATGTGAAAGTCCGGAGACGGCGAGCGCTCTCGCTCCGCAAGTGCCGTGGTTGCAGCAACTCTCCTTTCCTGGTCCGACGCGGCAGGAAGGGATGGTTTGGCGACGGAAGTGCGAACGAGTTGTTCCTTATCCGGTACGTGGAGAGCGATTTTTCTTGCTCGGAAGCAAGCGCAAGGGTAAACCAGCAAGAGAACGGCAAGCCGTCCTCAGCACACCAAAAGCGGGGTGGGTTGGGGACCCTGGTGCGCGTCGTGACCCAAAGGTGAATTCAAGGAAAGGATTTTTGGAACCATGTGGAAGCCCACGAATCAGCCCGCAAACCCTTCGCAACCGGAGAAACCCATGAGCGCGAGCACGCCCAGCATGATCCCGTCCGAGCCTACGCCGGCGGGCGCCCCCCGCAATGCCGTTATCAACTCCGCCGAGCAAGCGACCATCGGCAAATCCCTGGTGATTAAGGGTGAAGTGACAGGTTCGGAGTCGCTTTACATTGACGGCCGGGTGGAAGGCTCCATCAACCTCGCCGGCAATCGCGTGACCGTCGGCCGCAACGGCGTGGTCGCCGCCAACATCAATGCCCGCGAGATCGTGGTGCTGGGCAAAGTGCGCGGCAACCTGGTGGCCAGCGATCGCGTGGACATCCGCAGCGAAGGCTCGTTGACCGGCGATGTCGTCGCCCAGCGCATCTCCATCGAAGATGGCGCATTCTTCAAGGGCGGCATCGATATCCGCAAGCCCGGTCAGAAGACCAACGGCGACGCCAAGGAAGTCCCGGCAGCGGAAGATAAAACGCCCGTCGGAGCCCGCGTCTAGTAACTCTGAGCGCCCCACCTTTGCCCGGCAAGGGTGGCTGTCGTAAAGAGCCACCAAGATTCCTCGCTCCCGCACGGCCGAATGCGGGAGCGGGGACCTCAATCCCCACGACCGCCCACTCATCCGGCTACTATGATGTTGGAAAAGGTCCTGCAGCTTCTCTCGATCGCCTGCTCCCACCGCAAGCTCTCCAAGCCGTTCACGGCTGAATTGGATAATGGCTACAAAACCGCCGACTGGATGCCCGTTGGCCACGGCGGCCCCAGCCATTATGTTGTCTGCCTGGACTGTGGCAAGAAGTTCAGCTACGACTGGAGCAATATGCGGGTGGTGCGGTAGTACCGCCCAGCCCTGACCTTTTTTGACTTACTTGCGGCGGACAATCCCAAGGGCCCTCGCGAAGAGCGCACCCGCCTCGTCCACGCCGAGAACGTGAGTAGCCCCAAAATATGCGATTCCGTAGGGTCCCAGGACCATCGCCGCAAGGATGACCGGCGAGTGGTGTCCCCAGAAGTGCCGGATCGACCAGGCTAGCAGTGCCGCGACTATCGCCGCCAGCCAGAGCTTTGCGAGATGCTGAGTTGGCAGCCCCGTCCGCCCAATCCGGCGATTCAATGTGCGTCTCAAAAGCACGAATTCGATCCACGAAGCGACGCCAGCCGAGATTGTCAGCCCTGCTACACCCCAACGTGCTTCGATGCCCAACATCGGCGGAAGAGGAATCGCGCAAAGATATCCAAGGGCCGTAGTCAGAATGACCCGCACGACGGCAAACCGGAGGGGAGTTCGGGTATCGCGCAGCGCATAGTAGGTGGAGGAATACAGCCGGCTGAGTGTGGAAGAAAGCAGTCCGACGGTCGATCCGGCCAGAATTCCCCAGACATATATGACGTCCGAGCGAGTGAATCGGCCGGTCTGGTAAATGGCGGCGACAATGACGTCTCCGAGCACGAGAAATGCGACGGCTGACGGCAGAACGAAAAACGCGATCTGACGGAGACCTGAATCCAGCCGAGCACGCAGTATGTTCGCTACCTCTTGTTCATTGCCCAACGCACCCGACATCTGAGGCAGTTCGGCCGCCGAGACCGACATGCCAAAGAGGCTCACCGGAAGCGTGTAAAGGGTCTGCGCATAGGCGAGAGCCGCGACGGCGCCGGTGGGCAGGAGGCTCGCGAGCAGAGCATCCACGTACGCGCTGATCTGCACTACACCGCGACCAACAAACACGGGAGCGAAATTGCGCACCACGGTTCTTACGTGCTCCGTTCGATAGCGCAGCGTAAGGTGCAGACCTTTCAGCAGCCGGAGTACGACGGGCAATTGCACGCCCACTTGCAGGGCGCTGCCGACCACCGAACCCCAAGCCAGAACTTCAGCCAGCGGATATTGAGCGTAGCGACGTCCAAATCCCCACATGGTTGCGATCATCGCCGCGTTCCAGATGACCGGCGCCGTGTAGGAGAGAAAGAAACGGCCGTGGCTGTTCAGGATTCCCAGGCACCAGGCGGACAAGACCAGCAGGCCCACCCCAGGGAAGAGAACTCGTACTAACCGGATCGTCAGCTCGCGCTTCTCTCCGGAGAAGCCTGGGGCGATCAAGTCGATCAGGTAAGGAGTCG
The DNA here is from genome assembly GCA_035604095.1 of Terriglobales bacterium. GTDB lineage: Bacteria > Acidobacteriota > Terriglobia > Terriglobales > Acidobacteriaceae > JAHFUA01. The sequence goes on along the minus strand of DATNJE010000131.1, from coordinate 4,923 downwards.
CCAGAACGCCGAGCAGAACCAGAACCGAAGTGCTGAGGGCGAGTAGGGCTGCGACCGCGCCGGCAGTTCGCCGCGCCTCTTCCTCGTCTTGCCGGGCGAGCAACTTCGCATAAACCGGAATGAACGACGCGGAAAGCACACCCTCGCCAAACAGGTTTTGCAGGAAATTGGGAATTCGGAGGGCGGCTTTGAAGGCATCAGCCGCGTCAGAATTGCCGAAGTAGTGGGCGAAGACGCGGTCGCGAATCAATCCCGCGACGCGGCTTAGGAAGATGCCGGCGGCGACCAGAAGGGCAAAGCGCTTCGTCTTGCTGGCCGGCCTCGTCGTGGAGTTCGATGCGGGGGAAGCCATCAATAGCGCGATTCTACACGACGCATCTGCGTTACTTGTCCTGTCCAGGATCGACGGAGCGGTCCAGGTAGATCCAAAGCACACGCGAGAACAGCGTGATACCTGGCGCGAACGGCACGAACAGGAGCACGCCCCAGAGCACAACATTCGGAAGCGACCACCTGGTCAGCATCCACAACACGGCTGCGAATATGCAGATGACGACCACGCCGATGCCGTAGCTGATGTACATCGCGCCCAGAAAATAGCCCTCTTCGCGCTCGAACTTCAGATCGCAGACCGGGCAGCGTTCGTACATGCGGGGGAAGCCGCGCAAAAGCGAGCCGCGGAAAATCTTTCCTATCCGGCAGCGCGGGCAGAGCTGGTGGAAGATTCCGCTAAGGGTCGACATGGCTACAGAACGGCCGTCTCCTCGATCAGGCGGCCTTCCCGATAGCGGTCGAGCGCGAGCAGGCTTGTATCCACCAGATCGCACTTCTTGAGAAGAATCAGGTCGGAAAGGATCTTGCCGGTCGCGGGGGCGTGCATCACCCCGTGTCCGCTGAAGCCGTTAGCGAGGAAAAACCCAGGGACCTCCGCCACCGGGCCGAGGATGGGATGGTGGTCGGGCGTCATCTCATACAGGCCGGCCCAGGCCCGCTTGGGATTGACCGCCAGGTTCTCGAAGCAGGGCACGCGGCCGGCGGCGCGCGTCAACACTTTCTCGATGAATCCCGGTTCGAAGTCGGTCTTGAATCCCGGCGTTTCCTCGGGATCGTTCCAGGCCAGCAGGAAGCCCAGCGACTCCGGTCGGAAATGGAAGCCGTTGGACATGTCGATGATCATGGGCGCCGAGTGCGGGAATTGGTCGAAAGGCTCAGTGGGCACCAGCATGCGCCGCAGCGGTTCGACCGGTAGCTCCACTTCGGCGAGCTTGGCGACCTGCGCCGCCCAAGGCCCGGCGGCATTGACGACGGCCCGCGTGGCCACCAGCCCGCGGGTGGTCTCGACGCCGGTAACGCCGTGACCGTCCGCGTGGATGGCCGTCACCTCCGTGTTGCGCCATAGCCGCGCTCCCGATTCCGCGGCGCGCGCCATGAATCCCACCATCGCGCTGTAGGGATCGACAAAGCCGTCGGTCGAGCAGAAGCTGCCGCCCACAATGTCATCGGCGCGCAATTGCGGGAACATGCTCCGGATCTCATCGGCGCTCACCATGCGCGCAGTCTTCAGGCCGAGCGCCTTCTGCTTCTCCTGGTTGGTCCGTAGATATTGAAGATGACGCTCGCTGCTGGCAACGAACAAGTAGCCCTGCGGCTTGTAGCCCGCGGGGTGTCCCAGCCGCTCATCAAAGCTCGCGTAGAAGGGAATGGAGTACAGCGACATCTGTATGTTCACGGGAGTCGCGAACTGGGCCCGCACTCCTCCCATGCTTTTGCCGGTCGACCCTTTGCCCTGGTGAGTCTCGCGTTCGACCACCAGCACGTTGCTGCATCCCGCCTCGGTCAGGTGATAGGCGATGCTGGAGCCGACGATGCCTCCGCCGACGATTACGACGTCCGCTGTTTCCATGAACGTTAATCCTACTGCAAAGTAGCCCCTCGGCCGTCTCCCGGTATTACACTTATTGCGCCATGGCTACCCAGACATCTTCCCGCCCGCAGCTTTCCTATCTTTCCGAACAACTGAACGAGCTCAAGAAGAAGGGCACGCATTTTCGCCTGCGGGTGCTTGAGGACGAGCAAGCGCCGGTCTGCACCTTCGACGGCAAGAAGGTGATCAACCTGGCGTCGAACAATTACCTTGGCCTGACCACGCACCCCAAGCTGCGCCGGGCCGCCATCGAAGCTACGAAGAAATACGGCGTAGGCTCAGGCGCGGTGCGCACTATCGCCGGCACCATGAAGATCCACATGGAGCTGGAGGAGAAGATCGCACGCTTCAAGAACGTGGAAGCCGCGGTGGTCTTCCAGTCGGGCTTCGCCGCCAACGCGGGCACGGTGTCCGCCGTCCTGGGCAAAGACGATTTCATCATTTCCGACGAGCTGAACCATGCTTCCATCATCGACGGCGCGCGGCTTTCGCGCGCGACCATCAAAGTCTTCCGCCACAAGGACGTCGCGCACGCCGAAGAGCTGTTGAAAGAAGTCGCGGACAAGCCCGGCCACAAGCTGCTGATCAGCGACGGCGTCTTCTCCATGGACGGCGACATCGCGCCGCTGCCCGCACTCTGCGACATGGCCGAGAAGTACGGCGCCATCATGATGGTGGACGACGCCCACTCCTCGGGCGTGCTCGGCCGCAACGGCCGCGGCACGATCGACCATTACAAGGTGCACGGGCGCGTGGACATCCAGGTAGGCACGTTGTCGAAGGCCATCGGCGCGCTCGGCGGCTACGTCTGCGGCTCCCACGACCTGATCGATTTCCTCTATCACCGGGCGCGGCCGTTCCTGTTCTCGACTTCTCATCCGCCTTCGGTTGCGGCCACCTGCTTCGCCGCCTTCGAGGTGCTGGAACAAGAGCCCGAGCGCATCGAGAAGCTCTGGGAGAATACGCGCTTCTGGAAGAAGGAACTCGGCGGGCTGGGCTTCAACATCGGCGGAGTGAACACGCCCGCCAGCGAGACGCCGATCACGCCCATCATCATCGGCGACGGCGCCCGCACCATGGAATTTTCGCGCGAACTGTTCAAGGAAGGCGTGCTGGGCACCGGCATCGTCTTCCCCACCGTGCCCGAAGGCAAGGCGCGCGTGCGCACCATCATGACCGCTACCCACACCCGCCAGGAGCTCAATCAGGCGCTGGATGTGCTGGGCAAAGTCGGCAAGCGGATGGGGATTATCTGAAGGCGGCTCTTAGCCGTTAGCTCTTGGCCCTTGGCTTATTGTCCGTCAGAGAGGCTCGCGTCGGCCACGAGCTCCGCTGAGAGCGCACGCTTAACGCCACGGTACGAAGCCAAGAGCTAACAGCCAAAAGCTAAGAGCTTTTAGGCGCCCATCTTTTCCGCCAGTTCTTCCAGGCTCGTGGCCGCATAATCCCACGCGTCTTCCGGGCCGAAGTCTTTCTTCTGCCGCGGGCCGTACTCGGTGGGACGGGCGACAAATGCGGTGCGGTAGCCATGCGAGCGCGCGGCGGCCAGGTCGTAGTTGTGCGCGGCAACTAGCATCAGGGCGCTGGTGGGCCGTGCCAGCAGTTCGGCCGCGCCCAGATATACTGCCGCATCGGGCTTGTAGCGCTTAAACAGGTCGGCGGAGAGGACCGCGTCCCACGGCAGCCCCGCGTGTTTCGCCATATCCACCAGCAGCCCCAGCCCACCGTTGGACAGCGTCCCGATCACATACTTGCGCTTGAGCCGCGTGAGCCCAGCGATGGTGTCCGGCCAAGGATCGAGCCAGCGCCAGGCGCGCGCCATCTGCCGGCGATCGCTTTCCAGCACGCTATCAACACCGTATCGCGGCAGCAGCGCGTCCAATGACTCGCGGTGGAGGACGTCGAGGGTAACGTAGGGCCGCTCGCCCTGCCGAACCCGCGCCATCGCTGGCTCGTAGGCGGCCCGCCAGTCGTCCACCATCCCAGCCCAGTCGGCCTGGTAGTTGTTCTCCCGGCCGAAGCGCTGAAACCACTGCCGCAGGCTCGTCCGCCAGTCCACAACGGTGCCGAAGACGTCGAACAGCAGGACTTCGGTGGCATCGGCAGTGGTGGTCATCACAGCCTAATCCGCCCGATAGGCGAATCTGCCGCCCACGATGGTCGCAACCGCTTTCCCGGTGAACTGCCAGCCGTCGAAAGGAGTGTTGCGCGACTTCGAGAGTGACTTCGAGGCTTCGAAAGTCCAGCGCTGCGCGGGATCGAAGATGGTGACGTTGGCGGAGGCGCCGCGGGAGAGGCTGCCGCGGCCGCGCAGGTTCAGGGCGCGCGCCGGTCCGGCGGAAAACAGTTCCACGATGCGAGCCAGGGGCAGGCGTTTTTCGCGGTGCAGCTTGGTGAGGGCCAGCGCCAGCGCGGTCTCCAGGCCGGTGACGCCGAAGGCGGCGCGGTCGAACTCCACTTCCTTTTCATAACGTGCGTGCGGGGCATGATCGCTGGCGATGGCGTCGATGGTGCCGTCGGCCAGGGCCACGATGAGGGCCTCGCGGTCGGCGGCGGAGCGCAGCGGCGGGTTCATTTTGAAGCGGGTGTCGTAATCGCCGATGTTCTCGTCAATGAGCGTGAAGTGGTGGGGCGTGACCTCGCAGGTGACGTTCACGTGAGTGCGCTTGCCGCGGCGGATGGGCTTGAGGGCCGCCGCGGTGGAGACGTGGGCAACGTGCAGATGAGCGTTGGCATTCTTGGCGAGGATGGTGTCGCGCTCCACCACCGCCGCTTCCGCGTCGTCGCTCATACCGCGCAGGCCCAGGCGGAACGATGCCGGGCCCTCGTTAACCGAGCAACCGGCGGTCACACGGGTATCTTCCGCGTGTTGCACTACGGGGATACCGAGCTGGGCGGCTGCGGCCAGGGCCTGGCGCATGATGTCGTCGTGCAGGATGGGACGGCCGTCGTCGGTCACGGCCACGGCGCCGGCGCGCTGCAGGGCGCGGAAATCGGTG
>DATNJE010000130.1:0-6126 GCA_035604095.1 Terriglobales bacterium | reverse complement strand
ACTACCTGCTGTTCATAGACGAATCGCACCAGACGGTCCCACAGCTCCACGGCATGTATCACGGCGACCGCTCGCGCAAGGAAACGCTGGTGGAATACGGCTTCCGAATGCCCTCGGCGATGGATAACCGTCCGCTGACCTTCGAAGAGTTCGAGCACCGCGTAAACCAGGCCATCTACGTCTCGGCAACGCCTGGCCCGTACGAGCTAACCAAGTCGGCGGGAGTCGTCGTCGAGCAGATCATTCGTCCGACGGGGCTGGTGGACCCGGAAGCCGAGGTGCGTCCGGTGAAAGGGCAGATCGACGACCTGCTGCACGAGATCCGCGAGCGCGCGGCCAAGGGCGAGCGCGTGCTGGTGACCACCCTGACCAAGCGCATGGCCGAAGACCTGGCCGAGTATTACAGCGAGGTGGGCGTGCGCTGCCGCTACATGCACTCGGAGATCGTGACCCTGGAGCGCATCAAGATCCTTCGCGACCTGCGCAAGGGCGAATTCGACGTGCTGATCGGCATCAACCTGCTGCGGGAAGGGCTGGACCTGCCTGAAGTCTCGCTGGTGGCCATCCTCGACGCCGACAAGGAAGGCTTTCTGCGCTCCAGCGGTTCGCTCATCCAGACCATGGGCCGCTGCGCCCGCCACCTCAACGGCAGGGCCATCCTCTACGCCGACCGCATGACAGACTCCATGCAACGCGCCCTGGACGAGACCACCCGCCGGCGCGCCATCCAGCAGGCCTACAACGAAGAAAACGGCATCACGCCGCAGTCGATCGTGCGGCCGTTGGAGATGTCGCTGGCGCAGATCGTCGAGGCCGATTACGTGGACGTGGCCGACGCCGCCGAGGGCATGCCGGAGTTCAAGTCGCAGGAAGAGCTGGACGCTTACATCGGCAAGCTGGAGAACGACATGCGCGCAGCTGCCAAGCGCTTCGAGTTCGAGCAAGCGGCCAAGCTGCGCGACACCATCAAAGAGCTGCGGACAAAAGAGTTCCTGTTTGCGTAGGTCTTGCTATGTCCCCACCTTGCGTTGCGGGATGTCGGCCGGATCGCTTTCCACGATCTCCATCTCGGTTTCGAGCGAGGCGAGGCGCAGCATCATCTGGTTCATGCGCATGGCCATGGCGCGGATGGTGTTGAGCTGCTCGCGGACCCGCGCCGAGAAGACGCCCGGTTCCATCAGAAGCAATTCAGCGTTGCCCAAAAGCGAGGTCATGGCGTTGTTGAAGCTGTGACGCATTTCCACGATATAGCGCCCCAGGGTGGCGAAGTGCTGGTTCTCCGCGGCCAGGCGCTCGGCCTGGAGAGCGCGTTCCTGGCTGGCAACGCGGGCGAGCACTTCCGCGCAGAACGTGACCAGGGTGTCGGCCCAGGCGTCCTGGCGCGGGATCACCAGCGCGCGGGGATGAAGGGAGCGCGCCCAAGCCCAAGTCCCGGGATCGTCCGAAGCGCACACCGCCGCCGTGCCGGAAGCGGCGAGCGAGCGCAACACCGGTTCCAGGCGCGCCCGCGGCAGCGGGGCAATGACGGCCACATCGCCGCTCACCACGCGCGTGTGATCCCAGAATTCGGCGCTGAGCAGGGTGAAGGCTGGGACCTCGCGCTCGGCCTGCCAGCGGGCCATCAGCGTGCGCCCGAAATCGGTAGAGTCGGAGATGATGACGGCATTCTGCGTTTGGCTCATGGCGATTTGTCCGAAACGGGCGCTTCACTCCGGTTCCCGGCCAGGTTCGACCGGGAACACTGGAGGGAGTGAAGGCGGTATGCGTATTGCACGATATCAGCCACGGACCGCGGGGGCGGTCGGCATGCTGGAGATGATTGGTTCTAAAGGAGTTCCAACCTGAAACGAGGAGGGACACGGAACCTGGGTGTCTCAGCCTGAGACTCGGTCTCAAGCTGGCTGAACTAAGTGGTTCCTGCCGCAGCCCCTGTGCTCGCGCCCACGCCGATGTTGTAGCGCTTGAGCTTGCGGTAGAGCGTGGCGCGGCTGATTCCCAACATCCTGCCGGCCAGCATCTTGTCGCCATGGACCTGCTCGAACACACGCTGGATGGTGATTCTCTCCAGGTGCTCCAGATCGGTAGGAGCCTCGGAAGCAAAAGGTTCGGAGACGATCGCCGAGGCCGGCGAATCGCACAGTGCCGAGGGCAAATCGGCGACGTCGAGGCGGTCGTGGTTGCGCAGGGCCACGGCGCGCTCGATGCAGTTTTCCAGCTCGCGGACATTGCCCGGCCAATCGTACTGCAACAGCGCGTTCATGGCGGCGGCGGTAATTGCCAGAGGCGAATCCGGCGCGAAGCGGTCGAGGAAGCAGCGCACCAGGCTGGGAATATCCGACTTGCGCTCGCGCAACGGCGGCACATGCACGGCCACGACGTTCAGGCGGAAATAAAGGTCCTTGCGAAAGGCGCCGGCGCGGTAGGCGGCATCCAGGTCGCGGTTGCTGGCGGCGATCACCCGCACGTCCACCTTCACGTTGTCGTTACTGCCGACCGGGCGCAGTTCCTTTTCCTGCAGGACGCGCAGCAGCTTGGCCTGCATCTCCTGCGGCAGTTCGCCGACTTCGTCGAGGAAGATAGTGCCGCCGTGGGCGGTCTGGAAGAGTCCGGGCCGGGACTTGAGCGCGCCCGTGAACGCCCCTTTCTCGTAGCCGAACAGTTCGCTTTCGATCAGTGTGGGTACCAGGGAGCTGCAGTCCACGGCGACGAAGGGCCGCTGGGCAAAGGGACCGCGGAAGTGGATGGCCCGCGCCACCAGTTCTTTGCCGGTTCCGCTCTCGCCGGTGATCAGCACCGGGGTGCGCGTGTCCTTCAGGCGTCCCACCAGCCGCAGCACGTCCTGGATCCGGGGCGAGGAGCCGGTGATCTGGTTCAGCTCCGTCTCCGCATTCACGCGGTCGCGCAGGAAGTCGCGCTCCGCCACCAGGCGGACTTTCTCCGCCATGCGCTCGAGGATGAGCTTCATCTCCTCCACCGCGAAGGGCTTGGTGATGTAGTGATAGGCGCCCAGCCGCATGGCTTCGACGGCGCTGTCGATGGAGCCGTGGCCGGTCATGATGGCGACTTCGGTGCGCGGCTGCGCGCTCTTGATCCGTTCCAGCAGTTCCACCCCGGACTTCTGTGGCAGGCGAAGATCGGTGACCACCACCTCGGGAGAATCGCTTTCGAGCAGGCTGAGCGCGGCTTCGGCGCTTTCGGCCTCCAGGCAGACGAAGCCGAGCGACTCGGCGATCCGCGTGCACAGCGTGCGGATGGTGGGCTCGTCGTCCACGATCAGGAAGCGGATGCGGAAATCGCCGTTCATTGCGGCTTCCCGAAGACCTTCTCCACCATGCCGATGAGCTGCTGCACGCGGAAGGGCTTCTCGACGCAGGGAGCGCCGGTATGCTGGAGCACGGCGGCGGTGTCCTCGTTGACGGTGTCGCCGGTGACAAAGATCACGCGCGAAACCAGGTCGTGGCGATGGGCTCCGATCCAGGCGTGGACGTCGGCGCCGCTGACCCCGCCGGGAGTCCGCATGTCGGTGATCACCCCCAGATACTCCCCGCCGGCCAGCAGCTTCAGAGCTTCCACGCCGGAAGAAGCGGCCACCGTCGTGTAGCCGCCGCGCTCCAGCGCCGCACGCATGAACTCCATGACCGCGGGCTCATCCTCGACCACGAGGATGGGCAGAGATCCTGCGGCAGGCGAACTGGAAGAGCTCACGCGGGTGCTCCTCCGGCGGCCAGGCGCGCTTCTCGCTCCGGAGCCATGGGCAGGCGGACGATGGCGGTGCCGATTTCCAAACTGCTAACCTGCATGGGCCCTGGGGCAACTCCGGCTGCCGGATGAAATGCGAATAGTGCGGGAGAGTCCAAGCGGAAGCTAACCGCGAATCTCAATTTGAGTCAAGGGAATAGGAAGCCATGTGCCGAGGTGACAACGGGCAGCGGGAAGCGCGGGTACTGAACCAAGGCCTAGGGCGTCATGGCGATGAACACCGGCTTGCCGCCGGCGGGGATGGTCAGCGGCGGCGTCGAGCCATCACTGTTCTGCACCAGCACCAATGCGTCGCTGGAGGTCTGGATCAAAGAGACGTAGGGCAATATAGCAGCCGTGCCCGTATTCAGGAGAGTGGAATTGGGGAAGCCGTCTTGAACATACTGAAACTGGGTCGAAGAGATGATGCCGGTGATGCCAAACACACCAGCGAAAGAAGAGTCGCTTACCCCGGCGATGGTTACGGGCTGGCCGGCCACGAACGGATTACTCCCGGTAGTGGTGACCGTAACCACCCCCGTGAGCAGCCCGGTCGCGGGGGAAATGCTGCTCTGACGGGAAATCGACGCGATGGCAAAGGGCGCCGTCTGATATTGGTTCGCCGTATATACGCGGGTGGCATCGGAATTGGAAGCGATGAACACCGGGGTGGCGCTGCCCACGCACGGAGCTGCGGGATTCCCCGGGTCCTGCACCAGGCAGATGCGTTTGGTGAAGGTGTTTGAAGTGGTGTTCAACACACACACGCTGCTGGTCACGTCGTCGGCCACGTAGACGCGGCTGCCGTCGGCCAGCGCGGTGACGGAGATGGGATGCTGCCCGTTGCAGGGCGGGCCGGCCATAGGGAAGGTCTGCACGGTGCCCAGGTTGTTATTGATAATGGACAGGCTGTTGCCCGCCGGGCTGGTGACGTAGGCGCGGTTCAGGGTCGCCTGGTAGAAGATATAGTTGGGCCCGGCGCCGACGGGCAGGGTATTGATCACCATATCGGTGCTCGTATTGATCACCGATACGTTGTTGCTCCCCTGGTTGACGATGAAGATGTGGGTGCCATCGCTGCTCACCGCTCCCCACACCGGAGTGGCGCCAACCGGAATTGGCGTGCCTACTACCTGGTCGGTGGCCGGGAAGATGACAGTGACGTTGCTGGAGCCTTGATTGATTGAGTAGAGCTGTGTGCCGTCGGGTGTCGCGACCAGCGCAACCGGGTTGCTGCCGACCGGGATATGGCTCACGCCGGGGGGGGTGGTGGCGACGGAGATATCGGCCACGCAGTTCCCAGGTCCGTTGCAACTGGGTGCCCCGAGGCCGGGCTCGGTCACGAACAGCTTCCCCCCCGCCGCAGCGGCAAACACCGGGCTAGCCGACGGCGCGTTGGGTGATGACGTCGTCGGGCCGGGCAGGGTGATGATGCTGTTGGACGGATCTTGCTGACTACCCGCCACCGGCAGAATCAAAGCATTGACGTTATGGTCAGCTTGATTGACGATATAGTCCGTCCCCAAAATAAACGCCGCATGCACTGGGTTCCTGCCAACGGTGAACAAACCGACGGCGGTGTCGCCGGAAACGTCGATGATTACCGCGGTGCCCTGGTTGGGTCCGTTGGAGCTCACCACCAGGGCATGGGCGGTGCGCTGCGGATCGCCTCCGGGTTGCAGAACCGGGTTGGCCACCGGACGGTACACGTCCCCACAATTGCTACAGAACAGCACCAAACTCACAACAGCCACAGCAGCCGCGCCGGACTTCCACCTCAGACTCATCCCTACTCCCACAGATCGGGTTCTCGAACGAAGCGTTCATTCTAGCGGGAAAGGGAGATCGGCGCAAAAGTTGAGGCGTTTAGCGGGCGTGAGCGAGACGCGAAGCGGCGAGCGGGAGCCCGCTGCCGAAATCCCGAGCGAAGCGAGGGACCTCTCCCTGCTACTTGCGCGCTGACCTGCGCTGGGTTGTCGCCGCTTCGGAGGCGCGCTCGGCTTCGGCCACGCGCTGCGCCGGTTTCTTGGGAATCTGCGCCAGGCTCTCCTTCAGGGCCGCCATCAGGTCCACCACCGGGGCAAGCTTGCGCGGTTTCTCCACCGCGGCGACCTCCTTGCCTTCCAGGCGCGCCTGGATGAGCTTCCTTACGTTCTCTTCGAACGTGTCCGAGTACTTCTTGGGATCGAAGTCGGCGGCCAGGGCCTCCACTAGTTGGTGCGCCACCTTGATCTCGGCCTCTTTCAATTCGATGCCGCTGGTTCGGCCGAACTGGTCCACCTGGCGGACCTCGTTCTCGTAGTACATGGTGTGCAGCATGAGCCCGTTGTTCATGGGGCGCAGGAAGACGGTGTACTCGCGGTTGTGCATGGAGAGCTTGGCGATGGC
>DATNJE010000129.1:0-2696 GCA_035604095.1 Terriglobales bacterium | reverse complement strand
CTCGACCGAAGCAGGATCGGTGCGCGGGTTATACGTGCCCACCACTTCCACCGGGCGGCCGTTCCGTGCCCGCTCCTTCTCGATGACCACAATACGGTAATACGGCTGCTTGCGCGCACCTACGCGCGCCAGACGAATCATTAGCACAAAAACGTAGTCCTTTCTAGGGGTTAGTCTTCTCTATGCGCCATGAAACTTTATGCGCAATCCCTCATTATTGCGTAAATGGCGGGATGTGTAAAGGTTGGCCAGGACCGGTGGCGGGGCCATCCGAACCTAACGCCAGGGCCAGCCGGATTCACTGGACTCGTTCTTGACGATGCGATAACCCATGTAGAGCATGAGCACTCCGAAGAGAAATTGGAAAGGGCCCAGCATCACACTAATCCCGGTTCGTCCTCGGATAAGGGCGACAACGCCTCCCGCCACCGCAACTCCTCCCATGAAGAGAGGCGCTAGCCCAAAAAGCTTAAACCAATTCATGGCGAATTTTCTACACCTAGCTACATCCCCGGCAGCTTCATGCCCGCCAGCCGCCGTCCGAAGCTGGCCTTCCCCATCTGCTTGAACATCTTCTTCATCTGGGCGTACTGGCGGAGGAGCTGGTTGACCTCCTGCACGCTGGTGCCGGAGCCGCGGGCGATGCGCTTGCGCCGGCTGCCGTTGATCACCTCATGGTGGTCGCGCTCGTAACGAGTCATCGAATTGATGATGGCCTCGACGCGCCCGATTTGGCTCTCGTCCACCTTGTCGGCGGCTTTGTTCAGCCGGGCGAACGGCCCGATCTTGGGCATCATGCCCATGATGGATTGCAGCGAGCCCAGCTTTTTAACTTGCCGCAGTTGGTCGCGGAAGTCCTCGAGCGAGAAGCCGTCGCCGGAGAGCGCCTTGCGCGCGAACTCCTCCTGCTTTTTCTTGTCGAGCTGCTGCTCGGCCTTCTCGATGAGCGAGAGGATGTCGCCCATCCCGAGGATGCGGCCGACGATGCGGTCGGGGTGGAAGGGCTCGATGGCGTCGTATTTTTCGCCCACGCCGATGAACTTGATGGGTTGGCCAGTGACGTTGCGGATCGACAGCGCCGCGCCGCCCCGTGCGTCGCCATCCATCTTGGTGAGGACCACGCCAGTGAGCGCCAACTTCTTCTGGAACTCGTCGGCGGAGCGCACCGCGTCCTGGCCGGTCATGGCGTCGGCGACGAACAGGATCTCCTGCGGCGCGAGCAGGCGCTTGAGCGACTGCATCTCCTCCATGAGTTGCTCGTCGATGTGCAGGCGGCCGGCGGTGTCCACGATGAGCACATCGCAGCCGCTGTTGACGGCCTCGCGCCGCGCTTCCTTCGCCAGCCGCTCGACCGTGGCCGTATTGGCTTCGCCAACCTGGCCTTCGTACAGATGAGCCTTGACCGCGTGGGCCACGATCTTCAACTGCTCGCGCGCCGCCGGGCGGTAGACGTCCACCGAAACCAGCAGCGGACGGTGGCCGCCGTTCTTCAGCCAGTGCGCCAGCTTGCCCGAGGTGGTGGTCTTGCCGGAACCCTGCAGCCCGGCCATCAGCACCACCGTCGGCGGGCTGGAGGCGAAGCGCAGCTTGGCGGTGTCGCGCCCGAGGACCTCGACCATCTCGTCGCGCACGATCTTTACCACCTGCTCGGCGGGCGAGAGAGCGGTCATCACCTCCTGCCCCAGCGCCTTTTCGCGGATGCGCTCGACCAGTTCCTTGACGACTTTGAAATTGACGTCGGCTTCGAGCAGGGCCAGGCGGATCTCGCGCAGAGCCTAGCCCACGGTCTCTTCGTTCAGCGTGCCCTGTCCGCGCAGGTTCTTGAACGCGCGTTGCAGCTTGTCGGAAAGATTCTCAAACATAAGAGCAGTTGCCAGTGGTCAGTTGCCAGTGGTTAGTTGAAAACCCGGCCCCACGATTTGTTTTGTATCAGAGCACGGCTTCAGCCGTGCCGCTTGAGTTCGATTGATTGCTGGGCTTCAGCCCCTGAGGTCCAGAAGCGGACAGCTCAAGATTTCATTTTACCAGCGCTGGTTTGGCGAATGTCAGGTTCGGCCTACGACGAATAAACCTCTCTGGCCGCCATCACGGTGTTGCAATGGATGGTGACCGTATCTTCCACCTGGCGGGCGTAGCCGCCGGCCAAGGTCACCATTACCGGGATGCCACGGGCCTTGGCGGCGCGGAAGACCAGTTCGTCCCGCTTCTTCAATCCCTCGATGGTGAGGGACAAGCCCCCGAGCTGGTCTTCGCGGTAAGGGTCGGCGCCGGCGACATAGCAGAGCAGTTGCGGATCGAACTGGTGCAGGCCGGCGCTGAGCGCCTTGTCGAGCTGCGCCAGGTATTCGGCATCGCCCACGCCGTCGGCCAGGTTGACGTCGATGCAAGATGGCGGCTTGAACGCCGGGTAATTGTTTTCCTGGTGAAGCGAGATGGTGAAGACGTCGCTCTCGAAGCCGGCGAAGTCGCGGGCGCCCATGCCGCCGAAGCTAAAGGCCGCGCCGTTGTTGTTCCCCGCGAAGATGGCGGCGGTGCCGTTGCCCTGGTGGACGTCGCAATCCACGGTCATGGCGCGGGCGATCGCGCCTTCGTGCTGCAGCTTGCGGATGGCGACCGCTATATCGTTGATCATGCAGAAGCCCTCGCCGTGGTCGGCAAAGGCGTGATGGAACCCGCCGCCGATGCTGATGCCCACG
>DATNJE010000128.1:0-7217 GCA_035604095.1 Terriglobales bacterium | reverse complement strand
AAACTTCCCCGCTGGCCGCGGTGCGCCAGCCGCCCAGGCGCATGGCGATGCCGACCACTTGCCCCAGGACCTCAACCTCCTGCGACTGTTTCAGCATGCGTACCGGCGCCGGCGACAGCGGGTGGGGTTGCAGGATGAGGTAGTCGCCTTTCAGCGAACACCAGCAGGCGGTGTAACCATCCCGCAGTTCAACAAAGTAGATGGGCCGCTCATACTCGGAGCGCCAGTTGCCCTCCACCACCGTATGGGCCGATTCATCGACCTGGATAAAGGATCCCGGCAGCAGGATCGGATACATGGCGAAGTCCTCGCTGCCGATGTAGCCATAGATGTACTTGGTGCTGCTGAACTGGGAGAGATAGGAAAGCGGCACCAGCCCCCAGCGCTCGATCATGCGCCCCAGGTTGGCGGTCCGCCGGAGGTCGAATCCAGGATCCAGCCTCACCGGTACGCTGACTGCCATCATGCTATCCAAAGTTTCCGCAATGTGAGAGTTGGGAGGCTCCGCAAGCGCCAAGTCAGCCGCCGTCTCGGTCAAGTCGATCCCGTACCAGCCCAGGAGTTCCCGCAGGTCGCGGCGGTAGATCACGGCCAGCGAATACAGCCGATAGACGTTGGGAAGGATGCCCTTGGTCTCAATATCGGAGAGCCGGCTGGGCGAGATGGCGAAATCCTCGTTGCTATGGCGGGCTGCGATCCGCCCGCTGGCAGCTTCTACGTCCCGGATGGTGAGTCCAAGCTCTTCCCGAAGCGCGCGCAAACGCTGGCCAGATGATAACAAGATGAACGTCTCCCTGGGTTCGGCTGACTCGCCTTCTAACACACCACTTGCCCTAATTTCAATGCATCCTCAGCGGAGCGGCTGAGATTGGCGCGCCCGAAGACGGTTCGCGGAGACCCGGATGCCATTCTACCTTTCCACCTTGGGAGCACAGTTGGATGTGATGGGGGTCACGATTCACTGTGACCCGTCTGCCTGCCGCGTTCTGAAATCAGAACAAATGGCTAGCCACCGCAGCGGAAGATTCGCCGCCCCGCGAATGGCCTTGATTTCAGAGGCTTTGCGCGAGTTCTGCTCCGTGCCCATCGGCTGCGATTTTCGGCCTTTTAGCACGGTTTTGCACAGCCTGGCCGGATCGCCCTGCCGGCGCTTCTACGCTGCGTTGAAGCCCGCTTGTTCTAAATTCAGAACAAGACCGCATTTCGCTCCACGGGGCGCCAAGGCCGGCGTACATTTGGCCCCGGAGTTGGATGAATAGGCCCTGATCGTAGTTTATGATGGTCCGCAACCGCCTTTCCCTCGGGGTCAACATTATGTCCAAGCCAAAGCAGGAAAAACGTGCGGCCCCGCGAGTGCAATGGCAGCTTCCCGCCAGCGTGACCTTCGGCGATTCCGGCCGCGCCCAGGTGGAACTCAAGGACATCAGCTCCCGCGGCTTGTTCTTCTTCACTCCAGATAAGGTCGAGGAGAGCTCCAAGCTGGAGATCGTCCTCATGATGCCTCCGGAGCTGGAGCGGTTCGGCGGCCAGTGGGTGTGCTGCCAGGCCACCGTCGTGCGGGTTGAGAAGGATAAGCCGGGAAACAAAGTCGGCGTGGCGGCGGTGATCGACCGCTGCGAAGCTTTGCCCCAGATCTGAACGCAACAAGAATCCCGGACTTGCGCATCGCAGAAAAGAGTGCCGGGCTGAGCGCGCGAAGCGCGCGTTAGATCGTAGCCCACGGCGTAAGCCGTGGGCTACGTGAAACAGAAACCTAAGCCCGCGTAGCGGGCGTAAGAACCACCTCGGCAGTAAAACGTGAACATTTCTGTACTATCATTTCGGTCTTACTGCAGGAGCTGCCATGAGCACACTACAGGCGCGTACCATTCAGCTTCCCAACCAGATCGGCGGGCGATGGAGAAATTCGACGGCCAGCGAGTTCCTCAAGGTCGTCAATCCGGCGACCGGCGAACTGCTGGCGGAGGTGCCGGTCAGCCCGGAGCGCGAAGTGGTGGAGGCCATCGAAGCCGCGGCTGCCGCCTTTCCTGAATGGCGCCGCACCCCGCCGGAAGAGCGCATCCAGTACCTGTTCAAGCTCAAGCAGCTTCTCGAAGAGCACCTGGAGGAACTGGCGCGCCTGATCACGCTGGAGAACGGCAAGACGCTCGCCGAGTCGCGCGCCGAAATGCGCCGCGCCGTGGAGAGCGTCGAGGTCGCCTGCGGCATCACCATGCTGATGCAGGGCAGCAACCTGGAAGACGTGGCCCGCGGTATCGACGAGATGACCATCCGCCAGCCGCTCGGCGTGGTCGCCGCCATCACGCCGTTCAATTTTCCGGTGATGGTGCCGTTCTGGTTTCTGCCCTTCGCCATCGCCTGCGGCAACACTTTCATTTTGAAGCCATCGGAGAAAGTTCCGGTCAGCATCCGCCGCGCATTCGAGATCATCGAGCAGACCGGCCTGCCCGCGGGCGTCGTGAGCCTGGTGAACGGCACCAAAACCGCGGTGGACACGCTGCTTGCGCATCCCAAGGTCCGCGCCATCAGCTTCGTGGGCTCGACGCCTATCGCCAAGTACATCTATTCGACCGCCGCCGCGCACGGCAAGCGCGTGCAGTGCCAGGGCGGCGCCAAGAACCACGTGGTTGTGCTGCCAGACGCCGACATCGCCATGACCACGCAGATCGTCAGCGACAGCGCCTTCGGCTGCGCCGGCCAGCGCTGCCTGGCGGTGTCCGTGGCCGTGACCGTGGGCGAAGCGCAGCGCACGTTCCGCGACGCCATCGCCGAAACGGCCGGCTCGCTGCGCGTGGGCTTCGGACTCGATGACGGCGTGCAGATGGGCCCGGTCATCAGCCGCGAGAGCAAGACCCGCATCGAAAGCCTGATCGCCAAAGGTGCGAGCGAAGGCGCCAAAGTGTTGCTCGATGGCCGCAACCCGCGCATCGCCGGCCACGAGTCGGGAAATTTCGTTAAGCCCACGATCCTCGACGGCGTCGCCCCCGACCGCGAGCTTTCGCAGACCGAGATCTTCGGGCCGGTGCTCAGCCTGGTGCACGCCGACGGCGTCGAGCAGGCGCTCGACATCCTCTCGCGCAGCGCCTACGGCAACGCTGCGTCGATCTTCACCTCCAGCGGCGCCGCCGCCCGCAAGTTCCGCTACGAAGCGCCCGCCGGCAACATCGGCATTAACATCGGCGTGGCCGCTCCTATGGCCTATTTTCCCTTCAGCGGCTGGAAGGACAGCTTCCTCGGTGTCCTTCACGGCCAGGGCCGCGACGCGGTCGAGTTCTACACCGATCAGAAGGTTGTGATCGAACGCTGGCCCAAGGAGTGGTCAAGAAAGTTCTAAATTAAATGAAGAAGAATTGTCATCCCGAGCGAGGGAGGGCTCCCGCGCGTTTTCTCCAGCGCGGGAAACCCGAGTCGAGGGATCTTGCGCCTGCTATACTACCGTGGCCGCTGAGGAATTTGGCATGACGCTGCACGATTACAAGACCGTCTTGTACCGCCAGGAAGACGGATCTTGGGTTGCCGAAGTCCCCGCTGTTTCAGGTTGCTACGCGCTCATGCCCACCAGGGAATCCGCACTTGCCGAACTCAGCCGCGTTTTTGACATGATCGCCGAAGAATACCGCGAAAAGGGAATCCCGCTTCCCGCTGACAACACCGAAATCGTTCATGCCTAGCGCTACCGCTCGCGAATTCCAAAGCGTAGCCCAAAAATTGGGGTTCGAGAAAGAGCGGCAGACGGGAAGTCACGAACGGTGGAACCATCCCGGTGGCCGCTCGGTGACCATTCCCATTCACGGCGGGCGCGAGATCGGACCGCCTTTGTTCTTCAAGATCGTTCGTCAACTCGGCGTTACGCCCGAAGAGTTCCTGAAGCTGCGGTAGTGCGAACGCTGGCCCAAGGAGTGGTCGAAGAAGTTCTAGGGTTGCGTGGGGCGGGCGCCTTGGCCCGCGAAGCGGGCAGAAGAACGTAGCCCACGGCGCAAGCCGTGGGTAGGCGGGCGGACGAGACCAGCCCGCGTAGCGGGCGTAAGAATCACGCGACAAGGCTGGCGGACCTCCTGCTCAGGCCCCGCGGCATCGCTCGGCGAAACGGCGGCGGGATAGACAATCGCAGAGCAGGCCCAGGCTTGGTGTAGTCCGGAGGAGAAAAACGTCCGGAGGAGAAGAACCAAGATCCTTCGCTCGGGTTTCCCGCGCCGGACAAAACGCGCGGGAGCCCTCCCTCACTCAGGATGACGGGGACTTTACGCTGCGCCCTTCTGCCGTCCCTTCGATCCGATCTCGTGATTGGCGAGGTCTTCGAGGGCGCGCACCATCGCCGAGTGGTCCCAGCCGGAGCCGCCGCGCGCGGCGCAGGCGTTGAACAGCTCCTGGCACTTCGCCGTGTTGGGCAGGCTGATCCTCAGCGTGCGCGCGCCGGTGAGCGCGTTGTTCAGGTCTTTCTGGTGCAGCTCGATGCGGCCGCCGGGCTCGAAGTTGCGCGTGATCATGCGCTCGCCGTGCAGCTCGAGAATGCGCGACGACGCAAACCCGCCCATCAACGCCTGGCGAACCTTGGCGGGGTCGGCGCCGGCCTTGGAGGCGAACAGCAGCGCCTCGCCCACCGCCTCGATGGTGAGCGCCACGATGATCTGGTTGGCGACTTTGGCGGTCTGGCCGTCGCCGTTGCCGCCGACAAGGGTGACGTTCTTGCCCATTAGCTCGAACAGCGGCTTGACGCGCGCGAACGCCTTCTCGCTGCCCCCGACCATGATGGTCAGCGTGCCCTGCCGGGCGCCGACGTCGCCGCCGGAGACCGGCGCGTCGAGATACTCGCAGCCGAACTGGTTGAGGCGCCGCGCAAAATCTTTAGTCGCGATGGGCGAGATGGAGCCCATGTCCACGAAGATCTTGCCCGGCGTGAGGCCTTGTGCCACGCCGTTTTCGCCGAAGAGCACGTCCTCGACGTCGGACGTGTCCGGCACCATGGTGATGATGATTTCGCTCTGCGACGCGACCTCGCGCGGGGAGCGGCAATCGCGTGCGCCCTTGTCGGTCAGCTCTTTGGGCGCGGGTTTGTGACTATGGACGCAGAGGTCATGATTGCCGTCGATCAGGCGCGCAGACATGGCACGCCCCATGATGCCCAGCCCGATGAATCCGACCTTCATGGCTACGCCGCGCCCTTCTGCCGTTCTTTCGCTCCGATCTCGTGGTTGGCGAGATCTTCGAGCGCGCGCACCATCGCCGAGTGGTCCCAGGCGGAACCGCCGTGCGCGGCGCAGGCGTTGAAGAGCTCCTGGCAGGTCGCCGTGTTGGGCAGGCTCATCTTCAGCGCGCGCGCGCCGGAGAGCGCCAGGTTCAGGTCTTTCTGGTGCAGCTCGATGCGGAAGCCAGGATCGAAGGTGCGGTTGATCATGCGCTCGCCGTGCACTTCGAGGATGCGCGACGAGGCGAAGCCTCCCATGAGCGCCTTGCGCACCATGGCGGGATCGGCCCCGGCTTTCGAGGCGAACAGCAGCGCCTCGCCCACGGCTTCGATGGTGAGCGCGACGATGATCTGGTTGGCAACTTTGGCGGTCTGGCCGTCGCCGTTGCCGCCGACGAGCGTGATGTTCTTGCCCATCAGCTCGAACAGCGGCTTGACGCGCGCGAAGGCCTTCTCGCTGCCGCCGACCATGATGGTCAGCGTGGCCTGCTTGGCGCCGACTTCGCCGCCGGAGACGGGCGCGTCGACATAGTCGCAGCCGAGCTCGTTGATGCGCCGCGCGAAATCCTTGGTGGCGATGGGCGAGATGGAGCTCATGTCCACGACGGTCTTGCCGGGCGCGAGGCCTTCCGCGACGCCATCGGGGCCGAAGATCGCAGCCTCGACGTCGGGTGTGTCCGGCACCATGGTGATGACGACGTCACCCTGCGCGGCCGCTTCTTTGTTGGAACGGCAAGCATGGGCGCGTTTGTCCAGCAAGTCCTGCGGGACCGGTCTGAGATCGTGGAGGTAGAGGTCATGGCCGCCGTCGAGAAGATGTCCGGCCATGGGGCGGCCCATGATGCCCAATCCGATGAATGCGATTTTCATAGCATAGCTCCTTCGCTTCGCTCAGGATTTCGCCCTTCGACTTCGCTCAGGGCAGGCTCTGCGGGCTCCCGCTTCGCTCACGCCCGTAAAGCGGCTCAACTTTTCAAGCGGCTGCGTGTTCGTAGGGCGTGAGCCAGCCCAGGCCGTCTTCGGTTTTCGCCAGCGGCTTGTACTCGCATCCCACCCAGCCCTGGTAGCCGATCGCGTCCAGATGCTGGAAGAGAAACTGATAGTTGATCTCGCCGGTGCCGGGCTCGTGGCGTCCGGGAACGTCGGCGACCTGGATGTGAGGGATGCGCGGCAGGTTCTTGCGGATGGTGTCGGCCAGATTACCTTCCATCATCTGCATGTGGTAGACGTCGTATTGCAGATAGAGGTTGGGCTCGCCGGCCTCGCGCATGATGTCCAGCGCCTGCGCCGAGGTCGAGAGAAAGAAACCGGGCATGTCGCGGGTGTTGATGGGCTCGATCAGCAGCTTGATACCGTGCTCGGCCAGGCGCGGCGCGGCGTACTTCAGGTTGCCGACGAACACCTCGCGCGAGCGGGCGAGCGGCAAGCTCTCGGGCGTGAGGCCGGCCAGACAGTTGACTTGCCGGCAGCCGAGCGCGCGCGCGTAGTCGATGGCCCGCTCCACGCCTTCTTGGAATTCGCCGACGCGGTCGAGATGGCAAGCGATGCCGCGCTCGCCGCGCTCCCAGTCTCCCGCCGGCAGGTTGTGCAGCACCTGCTTCAAGCCGTGCTGGTGCAGCGTCTCGGCGATCTGCTCCTTGGGATAAGCGTATGGAAACAGATACTCCACTCCCGCGAAGCCGCAGCGCCCCGCCGCCGCGAAGCGCGCGAGAAAATCGAGTTCGGTGAACAGCATCGAGAGATTGGCAGCGAACTTGGGCATCGGGTCACCTCCCCGCAGGCAAGGCTCGGCACGAAACAGCGAATGATACAGAGCGAGAAGGCTTCCGAACAAGCGCAGCACGAGGATTTTGATCGCGGCGATGCCTTGGCATCCGCGCCGTGGGGCTGTTATATTCAGAGCGCGGCTGGTCACAGCTCGATGGGTGACAGTCCCACCCGCAAGTCCTCGCGGAAGGGCGCGTAGCTCAATTGGCAGAGCAACTGACTCTTAATCAGTAGGTTGAAGGTTCGATTCCTTCCGCGCTCACCA
>DATNJE010000127.1:0-5231 GCA_035604095.1 Terriglobales bacterium | reverse complement strand
CCAGGGTTGGTGATGGTGAAGGTGCCGCCCTGCACGTCCTCGGGCGAGAGCTTCTTGCTGCGGGCGCGTTCCGCCAGCTCGGTGATGGCGCGCTGCAATCCCAGGAAGTTCTTTTCCTCGGCGTGCTTCACCACCGGAACGATCAGGCCCCAGTCAAGCGACACCGCGATCCCCAAGTTGACGTTGCGGTGATAGCGAATGCTCTCGCCCTCGACCGACGCGTTGACGATCGGCCATTCGCGGATGCTGGCCAGCACGGCACGAGCGAAGAAAGGCATGAACGTCAGCTTCGCGCCGTTACGCTTTTCCCAATCGGCTCGCTCGCGCTCGCGCAGCTTGACGACGCGGGTCATGTCGATTTCAAAGATCGAGTGCACGTGCGCGCTGGTGCGCTTGGACGCGACCATGTGCTCAGCGATCTTCTTGCGCATGGTGGACATGGGCACCAGGTCACCGGGCACGGGTACCAGAGCAGCGCCGGGCATTGCCGGCACAGGTTGCGCCGCTGCCGCCGGACCAGGGCGCCCGCCGACGGCCACTGCCGGCGGAGCTCCCGCCGGATGCTGCTCCACGAAACGCAGGATGTCTTCCTTGGTGATGCGCCCTCCCAGGCCAGTAGCCGGAACCTGTGCCAAGTCGACGTTGTGATCGCGGGCGATGCGCCGCACCAGCGGCGACGACCGGACACGCTGTCCCTCCTCGGTCGACGGGAACTCGATGACACTCTCGGCCTGACGCGCGACCGCCTCCCTTGGTCTGGCCGGTTCGGGTGTGGGAACAGACTGCGGGCGTGCGCCATCTCCCTTACGAGCCACGGCCGCGGCCGGCTGGGGTGCGCGGGGGCTGGGGGCGGGCGGAGTGGGAGCCGCAGCTTTGGGCGCTTCCGGCTTCGAGGGAGCGGGCGTAGCCGCTGCGGCGCCCTCCGCATCGATCACTCCGACTACAGTATTCACCTGCACGGTGGCGCCTTCCGCGACCTTGATCTCCTTCAGCACGCCGGAAGCGGGCGCCGGGATCTCCGCGTCCACTTTGTCGGTCGAGATCTCGAACAAGGGCTCATCCCGCTGTACCTTGTCCCCGGGCTTCTTCAGCCACTTGGTCAGCGTGCCCTCGAAGATCGATTCCCCCATCTGGGGCATGATCACATCAGTCGGCATGATTTTCCTCTCGCGAGAAACCGCCGGAGGGCCCGGCGGTCTAATCCCAAGCGCTCATTATAAATCGTCGTGGAACCGCGCCGTCAGTCGCTGCCTCCCAGCGCCAGCCGGCGTTGTTGCTCGACCGCCGGCGGGAGTTGGTTGACGGTCTTCACGAAGGCGACGATCTTCCAGAGATCGTTGTCGCCCATCACTTTGCCCCAGGCCGGCATGGCGGTCAGACGCACGCCGTGCTTGGTGGCGAAGAAAATGTGCCACTCGGGATCATCCAGGCCGCGGACGATGATCTGTGGCGCCGGAGGGTAGAACGCACCGCCCAGCACGTTCCGCTTGCGGTCGAGGCCTCCGTGGCAGACGGCGCAGTTCATGGCGTAGAGCTTCATGCCGTCGATCAGGTTGGCATCGGTCTTGGGGACCGGATTCTCCACATGCGGCGCCTGGTGCTCGATAGCGGCATCGAGCGCGCTGTTGGCCGCCCAGCCCTCGATCCTGCTGGGGGCGGCATCGGCGTTGACCGCCATGTGTCCGCCACGAGCGTAGATCAGCACGGCAAGGATAACCGCCACAACCGTAAAGACGATCCCGGCAATAAACTTCGCCATCATTCCCTCCGGAACAAGACGTTCTGCACAGCTCTGGTTGGAGACGTAGCACGCTACGTCTCTACACCGTGATCAGTACGACTTCAGACGCCGCGCCTCCCGCACCACGTCCGCCACCTTGGGCAAGAAAAACTCCTCCATCGGCGGCGAGAATGGCACCGGCGTATCCAGCGAAGCGATGCGCACCACCGGAGCATCCAGCCAGTCAAAGGCATCTTCGTTGATGACTGCGGTGATTTCCCCGGCGATGCCCGCCGTGCGCGTGTCCTCGTGCAACACGACCACCTTGTTGGTCTTCTGCACGGTATTGCGGATCGCCTCGCGATCGAGCGGTTGCAAGGTGCGAAGGTCCACGACCTCCAGTTCGATGCCTTCTTTAGCCAGCGTCTCGGCGGCCCCGATCGCGACCTGCAGCATGGCTGCGTAAGTGATCACGCTGACGTCGCGCCCTTCGCGCGCAACCCGCGCTTGGCCCAGCGGCACAACATAGTCCTCGGCGGGCAACTCTTCTTTGATGCGCCGGTAGAGGAACTTGTGCTCCAGGAAAAGCACGGGATTGTTGTCGCGGATCGCCGACTTGATCAGCCCCTTGGCGTCGTAGGCGGTGCCGGGCGCGACCACTTTCATCCCTGGCGTGTGCACGAAATACATCTCCGGGTTCTGCGAGTGGAAGGGGCCGCCGTGCACACCGCCGCCGCACGGGCCGCGCAGCACGATGGGCGCGGGCGCTCCCCAGCGATAGTGGGACTTGGCCAGCATGTTGGTGATCTGGTTGAAGGCGCAGCCGATGAAGTCGATGAACTGGAACTCGACCACCGGCCGCAGCCCGGTGAGCGCCGCCCCGAACGCCGCGTTGACCAGCGCGCCCTCGGCGATCGGAGTATCGATCACTCGCTCTGGACCGAAGTGGTGGATGAAACCCTCGGTCACCTTGAACGCGCCGCCGTACACACCGATGTCCTCGCCCATGCAGAAGACGGCGGGGTCGCGCTCCATTTCCTCCCAGAGTCCCTGGCGGATGGCTTCGAGATAGGTAACAGTTGGCATATTGTTACAAACTGTACAAATGGTACAATATGTGCATGAGTGCTAAGCGTCTTTCGACGAGTGCAGCTCGCCAGCAGTTTGCCGAAGTCATCAACCGCACCGCGTACCGGGGAGAACGGTTTGTTCTACAGCGCCGCAAGAAGCCGGTAGCTGCTGTCATTCCCATCGAGGAGTATGACTTTCTCGAACGCATGATCGAAGAGCGCGAGAACAAAATCGACGTCCGCCTTGCGCGCAAAGCGCGCAAGGAGAAGGGCAGTATCCCGCTTGAGGCCGTGAAGAAGAAGCTTGGGTTCTGAGCCAAGCCATGCGCTATACGGTTCGTTTGAGGCCGTCTGCCGACCGCGTGTTGGGAAAACTCCCGCGTGAACTGCAAGGCCGCATCCTTTCCAAACTCGACCAAGTCGCCGAGAACCCGCACCTGGCGGGCAGCGAAAAACTGCATGGCGAGCCCGGTTACCGCGTGCGCGTTGGTGACTACCGGATTGTCTATGACATCCTGCATCAGGAAGTCACTGTCTTGGTTATTCGCATCGGCCACCGCCGTGAAGTCTACCGGTAAGGCGCTACTTCAAGTGCACCGCCGCCTCGCTGGCCTTCGCCTTCACTGCCCTAGCTTTCGCTTTCGGCTCCTTCAACCCGTACTTCGGCTTGATCTCGTGGCACGTTCCGTCACAATACACGCCGCCGGCCGCAGCTTCCGGCGCCGGCAGGGGTGAGGCTTCGGCGAAATTGCGGTCGGCCTCGAGTTGTGTCTCCACGCCATCGATCAGCGCCAGGTTCTCCGTGGACGTGAGCCACTTCTTAACCCTGACCAGGTAATCCTCGAAGCGGGCGATCGGGTCTCGCTTTTGCCAATACTCAAACAGCGGACGCGGGACGTACTGCGCTGCATCGTGAATGGCATGGCCCTTCATGCGCATCATCTTGGCTTCAATCAGCGTCGGGCCTTCCCCGCGGCAGGCGCGCTCGCAGGCTTCGTGCGACGCGTCGTACACCTGGCACGCATCGGTGCCGTCCACGATCACGCCGGGAATGCCGTAGGCGATCGCCCGCTGTGCCAGATCTTTGATCGCGAACTGGTGCTCGGCAGGGGTGGAGTATCCCCACAGGTTGTTCTCGACGATCAGCACCAGCCCCAGTTTCTGCACCGCGGCGAAGTTCAGTGACTCGTGGAAAATGCCCGTGGACTGCCCGCCGTCGCCGATGTACGTCATGCAGGCGACGTCGCGCCCCTGGTAGCGCGCCCCCAGCGCCACGCCGGCCATCACGCCGATTAGATCGCCCAGCATGGAGATGGGCGCGGCCACGTTGCGTTCATAGATGTCGCCGAAATGCGAGGAGGCGTCGCGGCCCTTGGTCGGCGAGCCTGCTTTGGCCATGTACTGCATCATGATGTCGCGCGTCGAGAAGCCCCTGACCAAGAGCGACCCCTGGTTGCGGATCATCGGCGCCAGCCAGTCGTCCTTGCGCAGCGCACACGCCGAGGCGCACGAGCACCCTTCCTGTCCCAGCCCGAAGTACACGCCGCCCACTACCCTGCCCTGCTTGTAGAGGTTCTCGAGCGCAGCCTCCATGCGCCGGTTGAGCAACATCCAGCGGTAGATCTCGACGTGCTGCTTGGGCGTGAGGTATTTCGACTCGCGGATCGGCGGGACGGGCGCGCTCAAGTCGCCACGCACTTCGTAGGCGACTTCGCCGTTGCGCGTGACCTCAACCACGCGGTAGTCCGGTTTCTCCAGCCGGTAATCGACGATGCCGTAAGCGTTGGCAGCCGGCGCACGCTTGCCGGACGCGGCGGCGGGACGCTTCTTGTGCGGCGGCTTCTTCTTCATCGGGAAGGCAATTCTACCCCACGAGATTCTTGAGGGTGGGGGTTTTGCTTCTACGCCCAGAAAGTCTCATCGTCGTGCAGTTCGCGGAGGTTCTCCGGCAACTTCATGGGGACGCCAACTGCGCGGCCCAGAAGCGCATCCAGGGTGTCCACCCAAAGAATCTGGCTGTCGAACACGCGGCCGAAGTTGCGCGCCACCGACTGAGAAACTTCCTCGATCATAAGCGGCGTGACCGTGATTCCCGGGTAGGCGTCGCCCAGCGCGCGATCGAGCGAAGTCACCGTCTTGTCGCCGATCCCGCAGGGAATGATGAGCTTGAAATGGTCGAGGTCGGTCGAGACGTTCAGCGCAAAGCCGTGGGAGGTCACGCCGCGCGAGATGTGCACGCCGATGGCGGCGATCTTGGCCTGGTTGCGAAGCGTCCACGCGCAAGTCATGCACGGCACGCGGTGTGTGGCCACGCCGAAATCGGCGCAGGTCCGGATCAATACCTCTTCCAGCTTGCGCACAAAATCCACCGCCCCGATGCGCGGCGTGAACCCACGCAGGTCGAAAATTGGATACCCGACGAGCTGCCCGGGCCCGTGATA
>DATNJE010000126.1:0-13307 GCA_035604095.1 Terriglobales bacterium | reverse complement strand
CGCCGGCAAGGGCGCGCTGGGCAAGTTCGCCGCCGACCCGGAGTTCGCCAAGAAGCTCGACGACATCACCAGCAACCTGAAGACCATCTCCGACCGGCTGGCGGCAGGCGAGGGCAGCGCGGGATTGCTGCTGAAGGATCCTTCCCTCTACACCAACGCCGACCAGATGCTGGTGGAGACCCGCAACCTGGTCAAGGCGGTGCGCGAGAATCCCAAGAAGTACCTGACCATCCACTTCAAGATGTTCTAGCGAAGAACCTAGCTGTTGGCTTTTAGCTCTTGGCTCTTGGCTTGAAGCTTAATTGAGGAGAGAGCCGCATCTGAATAATCTGAATAATCGAAGAGCCGAGGCTCGTCGGGCGAAAGCCCGGAGCTACAAGCCAAAAGCCAAGAGCTAACAGCCGCAGTTCTCCGCCTGTTCATGCGCGTGGTAGCTCGAGCGCACCAGCGGGCCGGATTCGACGTGGCGGAAGCCCCGGGCGAGCGCTTCTTGCTTGAGTGCGTGGAACTCCTCCGGCGTGTAGAAGCGCGCGATAGGTAGATGGTCTTTGGATGGGCGGAGATACTGGCCGACGGTGAGGATGTCGACGTGTTGCGCGGCCAGGTCGCGGAAGACCTCCAGCAGTTCCTCCGTGCTCTCGCCCAGCCCGACCATCACCCCGGTCTTCGAGAGCATTCCCGGAACGAACTTCTTCACGTTGGCCAGCAGCCGCAGCGTGCGCTGATAGCGCGCCCCAGAGCGCACCGCCGGATAGAGGCGGGGAACGGTTTCGGTGTTGTGGTTGAGGATATCGGGACGGGCGTCGAGCACGATGCGCAGCGCGTCGTCGAGCCCCTGGAAATCCGGGATCAGGACTTCCACGCTGCAATCCGGCACGAGCGCGCGCACCTCGCGGATGGTTTCGGCGAAAATTCTGGCCCCGCCCAGGTTATCGTCGTCGCGATTGACGCTGGTGACGACCGCATGCCTGAGCCGGAGCGTGGCCACGGCTTCGGCGACGCGCTGCGGCTCATCCAGGTCAATGGGTCCGGGCCTGCCTTTGGGTACGGCGCAGAAGCCGCAGCGCCGGGTGCAGACATTGCCCAGCAGCATGAAGGTCGCGGTGCGATGGTTCCAGCACTCGCCGATGTTGGGACACTGTGCCGACTCGCACACGGTGTGCAGCCCCAGCCGCCGCGCCAGGGTCTTCAGGTTGCGATAGTTCTCCCCCAGCGGCGCCGGCGCCTTCAGCCATTCCGGCTTGGGCACGCGCAGCTTCGGGCCAACATCGATCTGGACGAACTGAGTAGCCATCAATCCCTTATTGTACGATGCCGCGCTCCCCACGCCTGATTCACCGATCCGCGTTTATCCGCGTTGATCCGCGGCGGAGGGGTTTTCACAGCGTGTGCATGTAAGCCAGAATATCCTGCGCCTGCTCCGGGGTAAGCCGGTCGCTGAAGGCGGGCATTTTGGCCCGGCCGCGCAGGATCACCTCGCCGGCGCGCTCGTCGTTGGCCGGCGCGCCGCTGGGGAGTTCCTTCTTTTTGAACACGCCCATCAGCGACGGGCCGTTCCTGCCGCCAGAAATGTAGGCCTCGTGGCAGCGCAGACAATAGGTATCGTAGAGGGCGCGCCCGCGCGCCTGCTGCGGATTGAGCCCGAGTTCGGCGTCGTTCTTGTAGGGCGGGCGCGACTCGCATCCCGCGAGCGCGAGCCCCAGAAAAATCAGCGGAAGAATTTTCCTCAGTCTCAGCAAACGATTATTATGGGTACGGCAGCCGCGGTTTGCAAACCCTCCATGCCGGTCATCCTGAAACGCGCGTATGAAAAACCCTCCCGCTCCGACGGCACGCGAGTGCTGGTCGACCGGTTGTGGCCGCGCGGTCTCAAGAAACAAGCCGCGGCTCTGGACGCCTGGCTGAAAGAGGTAGCGCCCTCGGACGAGCTGCGGCGCTGGTTCCACGCGCGTCCGGAGCTGTGGCCGGCGTTCCGCAAGAAGTATCTGGGCGAACTCGCAGCCCCGGCGGCTTCGCAGGCGCTCGCGGAACTCTACGAGTTCGCCGGCGCCAGCCGCCAACTGACCCTGGTATTCGCCTCGCGAAACCAGGAGCACAACAACGCGGTGGTCCTCAAACAACTGCTGGAAGGCATGCGCAAGCCGCCCTCGACCTCCGGGCCCAAGGGAGCGGCAGCCACTTCGGCACGAGCGGCACGCGCGCAGCGGCGGCGCTGAGCCGTGGTGCTGCATCCCATCGGCGGCGGAGAACCCGCGCCAGTCTGCGTGCCGGTATGGGACGCCATCCTGCCCACGCAGAAGACCAACGCGCCGGAATACTGGCTCATCACCCAGCCGGACCATGCCGCGTTGTCGGGTGCCATCGCGGCCGCCCTCGGGCCTCCGCTTCTGGCCCAGCTCAGCTCTGAAGTGGTGCAGGGCATCACCTTGCACGATGAGGGCTGGGCGCCGTTTGACGCGCAGATCACCCTCACCGACGACAGACCGCTCTCGTTCCTGGATTTCTTGCCGAAGGATTTCCTTCGCGCCTGGAACGGCTCCATCGAGCGCGCCGAGGAGATCGCGCCCATCGCCGGCGCCATTGTCAGCGGACATTTCTCGCGGCTGGCCAGGAACCGGCTGGAGTGGGGGATCGACGGCGCGGAAGATCGCGGACTTTTGCTGGACTTTCTCGAAAGCGAGCAGGCTCGCCAGCAGCGGCTGCTGGGTGGGTATTCGCGGGAAGAATTCGAGTTCCTCACCGACGTGCTGCAATTCTGTGACGTGCTTAGCCTGTACCTGTGCTGCGGCGCCGTTCAGGACGTGGAATTCTCGCAAAGGTTCGGGGCGACGCCCATCCGTTTGCGGCGCGAGGCCGCGCGCGATCAGGCAGCCGTCTGCCGCTTCGAGCCGACGCCCTTCACCGGCGGCGGCATGGACCTGGCTGTGCTCGCGCGCCGCTATCCCACCGACCGAGAGCCGAGCACAGTGACGTTGCCGTTTCTGCTGTGGTGAGTCTCACGGTTTGTCAGTCGGCCCGAGGCTGAGCTTTGCTGTGATCCAGTCACAAATGTTGGCGAAGCGAAAGGTGCCGCTGGCCAGAGATTCGATGATGAAGCGAGAGCCAGCGAGCGGGTCGACCTCGAGGTAGCAGCCGTTCATGCGCACGAACGTGTCAGCCGCTGCGAAGCTGATGCGCTTGTTCCCGTCGATAAAGGGGTGATTGTTGGCCAAAGACTCCATCAGAGCCGCAGCTTCTTCGGCCAGAGTGTTGTAGTACCCGATATGCGGGCGGAAGATCGCGGCCTCGAGCGAAGCGGCGTCGCGCACCCCCTGGGAACCACCAAATTCCTCGATCAATTGACGGTGCATCTCGATCACTTCCGCGACCGTCAAGTAAATACGGCCCTGCATCTAACGAGCCAGCAGCTTGTGCAATTCCCGGTTCTTATCGGTTGACTGCCGGAACTCCGCCATCACTTCAGGCCTTACGGTGTGCTTTGAAGGCAGGACGAAACGGAGATAGTGCTCAATGGCCTTCTCTAGCAAATGTCGTTGCGACTGGCCGTTTTCCTTGGCAAGTTTTGCCAGCTCATGATAGAGCCTCGCATCGATTTCCGGCCCAATCTTTACAGTAGAGCGCTTAGCTGCTCGAGACATGAACATCCACTCCACTCGCTATTGTTGAGGGAATATCTGGCAATGTCAAGATAAGTCTAGAATATTCTAGATACAAGAATCGCTAACGGCCTCGCGAGGGATCAGGCGAGTCGGCGGCATCCAGATCAACGAAGACTTGCGTCCCGGGGGCATAGCAGTTGCCGTCCGCAGCGTAGTCAGCGCATCCGGAAGCAAACTGTGCCCGCAGGGGCGATTGCGCGAACTGCCAAACCTCGGCAAAGGACAAGCCACTCCTGCCGACCGGAGCCGCACGCAACGCGCACCCGGGTGGCAGCGGACACGCGTCGTTCGCGACCCAGTACACGATGATCCGATTGCCAGCATTGCGGTGGATGTCTTCGGCCGTGATCACGGTTTCTCCGGATGCTTCCGTAAAAGGCATTCCCGAGCAGTAACCGCCAGCGCGATATCCTGCCTGGTTCACCGCATCCACCCATGCGTACAGGTACGCGCGCTGCTCGGGCAGCAGGCGCCCGCCCTGTTCCTGGTCAAGGAAAATCACTGTTCCAGCGGGGAAGCCCTCGTTCTTGGCTGCGGCAACTGCAGACTTACCGTCGCTCATCGCCAGCGCCACGGCATCAGCGGGAGCCCTTAACTGCTCGTACGTGCGCCCATTGAAAAGCACAAGAAACCCGAATCCGCGCGACTTCAGCAGCGCCCGCTTGCCTTTCCAGGTGTTCGAGCTTTCGCCCGGAGGATTGTTCAGCCAGTATGACGTGAAGCGAAAGGTCTTGCGCAACGCGGCAAGGGAATCGTCGCCGGGATACTGGTTGCGGTCGAAGCCAAGATAGGTCGCTGGGGCGTGGCTGCTTTGCAGCGCGGCGGCAGTCGCCAGCCCCACGAGGAGTGCTAAGTGGAAAGTGAGACGTGACAAGAGGAATGGTAGTCGCTTGCCCACTTTTCACTTAACCACTTTTCACTTGCCGCTACCCCGGTCGTTGACGATGGCCAGCATGATCTGGTCGACCACGTCCAGCGCGCGCTTGGAGGCCAGCTTGTGGTTGTTGGCCAGGATGCAGAATGCGACCGGCACGCCGTTCACGGTGGTGGCGTAGCCGGAGAGCGCGTTAACGTGGCCCAGTGCGCCGGTCTTGGCGCGCACGCGGCCTTCGGCGGAGGTCCCCTTGAAGCGGTTGGCGAGCGAGCCGTCGATGCCGGCGATCGCCAGCGTGTCCTGCCACGCCTTGGCCCAGGGCTGAGCGGAGGCATAGCGGAGCAGTTGCACCACCGCGTGCGGCGTCACCAGGTTCTCGCGCGACATGCCGGAGCCGTCATAGAACACATACTGGTCGGGCTGGATGCCGGCTTGCGTCAGGAAGCCGCGCTCCACTTCCATGCCGCCTTCGATCGTGCCCGAAGTGCCCTTCTCGCGGCCGAGCAAACGGAGTATCAGCTCGGCGTGCAGATTCTGGCTGACCTTGTTGATAACCTGCAGGTCGTCCATGAGCGGAGAGGACTCATAGCTGGCCAGCACCAACGGCTGCCGTGACGTTGCGTGCTCTCCGCCGCCCGAGGCCAGGGCGGTCACCGTGAGCGTCTGCAGGCTGGCGAGCTCGGTGTGGCGGGTGCGCGGCTTGCCGTACACCGCGATGCCGCGCTGCTCCAGCAAACGCTGGAAGATCTGCCCCGCGAACGCCGCGGGGTCATCGATCGCAAGCGCTTCTCCGGCGCCGGGATCGTCCACCGGGATGTTGCCCCACAGCGTCAGCACGTTGGCGCCGGGTTCGCGGTTGATGAAGATCTTGCGCGGTCCGGTGCCGGAAGGCGTGGTGAGGATGCGGTTGTCGATGTGGTAGTAGTCGGCGAACGGGTCGATGGAGACGAATGCCTTCTCGCCGGGACGGTCGGCGGGCAGGATATTGACGAACATCACGTTGTCATTGATGCTGAGCGCCGAGACCGGCGCGCCCGACTCCCACACCAGGTCGTCCTGCGTCCAGCCTTCGCCGTAGCGCTCGAAGGCGTAGTAGGAATCGTCGGCCACGATGTCGCCATCGATAAACTTCACGCCCTTCCGCACCAGTTGATCGGCCAGTTGTTCGAGCACGCGGATCGAGGGCTGCGTACGCTGGGTGCGCCCGGCATAAGGCAGCACGCGGCCGGAAAGATTGGGATCGCCACGCCCCACCAGCACCAGATCGCCCACCAGACGTCCGTATTTGTCCACCGCGCCGGCAGTTTCGACCGTGGTCTTGAACCGGTAGTCCGGCCCGATCAGCGCCAGCGCTGCCGCCGTGGTGAACAGCTTGGTGTTCGAAGCCGGCGTGAACAGCTTGTCGGAATTCAGCGCGAAGAGCGTGCGGCCATCTTTCAGTGAGACCACCTCGATGCCCCAGAACCCGCTCTCCAGGTCGGGTTGGGCGAGGATGGTCTCAATCTGTGACGCCAGCGGGTTGTGCTTCGCCAGCGCTGGCGGGGCTATGGCGAAGAGCAAGAATAGGGCGGGAAGCGCGCGCCGGAACATATCTGCGAGATTGTAGCACTGGAAAAGAAGCAGTCAGCATTCAGCAATCAGCACTCAGCAGGAAAAGGCCACTTGAAACTTGAAACGTGAAACTTGAAACTAGCCCTTCGCATGCGCCCTCACTACACCTGGCGGCTTCGCTCACGCACCCTCGAACTGGGCCCGCGCACGCTCCTCATGGGTGTGCTCAACGTTACGCCCGACTCGTTCTCCGATGGCGGCCAGTTCTTCGAGCCGGGCGCCGCTATTGAGCACGGCCTCGCGTTGCTGGACGAGGGTGCAGACATTCTCGACATCGGCGGAGAATCCACGCGGCCAGGCGCGGCGGCGGTTTCCGGACAGCCGGCGGTTCCAGCCGAGGAAGAGCTTCGCCGCGTGATGCCGGTGATCGAAGAACTGCTGCGCCGGCGGCCCCAGGTGATCGTGTCGATCGATACCTATAAGGCACAGGTGGCGCGGGCGGCGGTCGAGGCCGGGGCGGAGATAGCCAACGACGTCAGCGGACTGCGTTGGGACGCGGAGATGGCGCCCACCCTGGCCGGGCTTAAGTGCGCCGTGGTGCTCATGCACATGCGCGGACGCCCGGCGGAATGGCGCACCCTGCCGCCACTCGCCGATCCTGTAGGGCTGGTGAGCCGCGAACTGCGGGGAGGCGCGACTGCCGCAGTCGCCGCCGGCATCGCCCGCGAGCACATCGTGCTCGATCCCGGCTTCGGCTTCGGCAAGAGCTTCGACGAGAACTACCCTTTACTGGCCCACTTCGACGAACTACACCAGCTCGGATTCCCCCTGCTGGCAGGCGTTTCGCGGAAATCGTTCATCGGGCGGACGCTGGCCGACAGCGGCAGCGACGCCCCACCGCAAGAGCGCCTCTACGGCAGCCTGGCCGCCATTACTGCCGCCATCCTGAAAGGCGCGCACATCGTGCGCGTGCACGATGTAAAGGCGGCGGCGCAGGCGGCAAAGATCGCCGACGCGATAGAAGAATCAGCCAGGGATTAGCACGGATCACAACGGATCAGAACAAACCGAGAAATCCGTGACTATCCGTGCAAATCCGTGGCCGCTTCTTCCCTAAAAGGTTTTCTCCGAGTCCAGCAGAATCGTCACCGGGCCGTCGTTCACCAGTTCGACTTGCATCATCTCCTGGAAGCGTCCGGTTTCGCAGCGCAGGCCGCTGGCGCGCAGCTTGTCCACGAAATATTCGTAGAGCCGGCGTGCCAATTCGGGACGGGCGGCAGCGTCGAAGGACGGGCGCTTGCCGCGGCGCACGTCGCCGAAGAGCGTGAATTGCGAGACCACAAGCACCGCCCCGCCGATTTCGCCAGCGGCACGGTTCATGCGTCCGCTTTCGTCCTCGAAGATGCGCAACCCTGCGATCTTCTCGGCGAGGTAGTCGGCGGCCACATCGGTGTCGTTCTGCCCGACGCCGATGAGCACCAGCAAACCCTGCGCGATCTCGCCGGTGGTTTCGCCGGAGACGGTCACGCTCGCTCGTTGCACGCGTTGCACCATGGCGCGCATGACGGAATTGTACCCACAGAGGAGCAGGCACTGTGACTCGTGTTGATCCGTGGCTGATTCTCTGCGCTTTACACAGGTTCGCGCCCACAAGTACACTGGTCGCTTTGTAATACAACTTCGGAGGTCAGGTACGCCATGGCGGATGTGAAGGCGAAAGCCAACGTAGCGGAGAAGATCAAGCAGATCGTTTCGGAGCAGTTGGGCGTGGACGAGGCGGAAGTCACGCCCACGGCTTCCTTCGTAGATGACCTGGGCGCTGACTCGCTGGACACGGTCGAGCTCGTCATGGCCTTCGAGGAGGCCTTCGAGCTCGAGATCCCGGACGAGGACGCGGAGAAGATCCGCACCGTCCAGGACGCGATCGCCTACGTGGAAAAGAAAGCCGCATAACCGGGCGCCGATAGCCCGTACAGCGCCGCTGTCCGACGCTGGTCTCGCGGGCGCACAGCTTTTGACCGTCAAGGAGAGAGCAACTGATGGCAGCCGTCGAGGAAAAAGTAAAGCAGATCATCGTCGAGCAACTGGGCGTGGATGAAGGCGAGGTCACTGCGAACGCCTCTTTCGTGGACGACCTGGGGGCCGACTCGCTGGACACGGTCGAACTGGTGATGGCCTTCGAGGAGGCCTTCGAGATCGAGATCCCCGACGAGGACGCGGAGAAGATCCGCACCGTCAAGGACGCGGTGGACTACATCGCCAAGAACGCCAAGGGCGCCAAGTGAACGCCTCCCGCCCGTCTCCCACGCAACGAGGACTCTGAACGTTGAACCGCCGCGTCGTGGTCACGGGTGTGGGTTTGATCTGTGCCGTCGGCCACACCAGCGAAGAAACCTGGCGCAACCTGCAGGCTGGCAAGAGCGGTGTCGCGCGCATCGCTGCCTTCGACCCCACCGACTTCGCCTGCCAGATCGCCGCCGAAGTGAAGAACTTCGACCCCCTGCGGTTCATCGAGAAAAAAGAAGTCAAGAAGATGGGCCGGTTCATTCACTTTGCCCTGGCCGCTGCCGACGAAGCTATGAAGATGTCTGGCCTCGGGGTCACGCCGGAGACCGCCGAGCGCGTGGGCGTGCACATCGGCTCCGGTATCGGCGGCTTCGATGTGATCGAGCGCGAGCACTCGGCGCTGCTGCAAGGCGGACCGCGCAAGATCTCGCCCTTCTTCATCCCCGCCACCATCATCAATCTGGCGGCGGGACACGTGAGCATCCGCTACGGCGCCAAGGGACCGAACGAGGCCACCGCCACGGCCTGCACCTCCAGCGCGCACTCCATCGGCGACAGCTTCAAGATCATCGCCCGCTGCGACGCCGACGTGATGATCGCCGGCGGCAGCGAGGCCGCCATCACTCCCATGGGCGTGGGCGGATTCGCGGCCATGCGCGCGCTTTCCACCCGCAACGACGAGCCGGAGCGGGCCAGCCGCCCCTGGGACGCCGGGCGCGACGGCTTCGTGGTGGGAGAAGGCGCCGGCATCCTGGTGCTGGAAGAACTGGAGTTCGCGCGCCGCCGCGGCGCCAGGATCATCGCTGAGATCATCGGCTACGGCATGAGTGGCGACGCCTACCACATCACCCAGCCGGCGGAAGATGGCAACGGCGGCTACCGCGTGATGGCCAACGCCATGCGCGACGCCAAGATCATCCCCGAGCAGGTGGGATACGTCAACGCCCACGGCACCTCGACTCCGATCGGCGACCGCCTGGAGAGCATCGCCATCAAGCGCGCCTTGGGCGAGCACGTCAGGAAGGTGGCGGTCAGCTCCACCAAGTCCATGACGGGACACCTGCTGGGCGGCGCCGGCGGCCTCGAGGCCGGGATCACGGTGCTGGCGCTGCGCGACCAGATCCTCCCGCCCACCATCAATTACGAGCAGCCCGATCCCGAGTGCGACCTGGATTACGTCCCCAACACCGCCCGCAAGGCTGATGTCGAGGTAGCGTTAAGCAATTCGTTCGGATTCGGGGGAACGAACGGATGCTTGGCGTTCCGGCGGTGGACGGAGTAGCAAAAAAGTTAGCCACGGATTTGCATGGACGGTCCGGATCAAGAACCGCAAGAATCCGTGAATATCCGTGTAAATCCGTGGCTGGTTGTTTCCTAGTCCTGCGGCGGCTTCGGTTCCTGCCGCTCGTTCTCCAGTTCCTTCTGCCAGCGCTTCATCTCGCGATCGAACGCCTTCATCGCCCTGTCCACGGAGCGCTGGATCTCGTCTGCGTCCACCTCGATGACCTTCCGGCCGCTTTCCACGGCTTGGCATCCTTGCTCAAGGGCCAGGCTCCGCACGCGCTCCAGATCCGGCCGCAGTTCTGCCAGTTCCGTCCGCAACTGGTCCATGTCCAGGTCAAGATCCAGGTCCACCACCGCTGGGAGAACGCGCAGCGAGGAATGATTGCGGCTCGACTCGGGAAGACTGATGGTGAGGTTCTGCTCGTGCCGGTCGCGGACGATGCCCACGGTCAGCTTGTTGGCACGATTCGCGCGGATGGCCGAGCGCCAGTCGCCGCGGTCGGCGACCTTCTGATTGTTCACTCGCACGATCACGTCGCCCGCCTTGAAACCCGCGGCCTTGCCCGGCGTGCCTTCCTCCACCGACTTCACCAGCACGCCCTCGCCGTTCTTCACGCCAAAGTACTCGCCGAGCTGCGGCGTCAGATTGTCCACTAGCAGGCCATAGCTGGAGCCGGTGCGGATGTTGAGGTCGAGGGCAGGCATGGCCGGTATGGTCGGCATGGCCGGAATCATGGGGGGCATTTCGTGCGACTCATGCTTCCCCGCGAAATATTCTTTCTTGTCGGCCAGCGTCAGCGAGAGGTTCATGGACTGGCCGTCGCGGCTGATGAGCAATTGCACGGTGCGTCCCGGCGGCGTCTCATGGATCAGCCGCCGCAGCTCCTCCGTTCCCTGCACCTTCGACCCGTTGAACTCCAGGATGACGTCATGTTCCTTCAGGCCGGCTTGGCCCGCGGGCGAGTCGTGGTCCACCATGGTGATCTCGGCGCCGCGCTCTTCTTTCAGCTTCAGCGCCGCCACGCGGTCGTGGGTGACCTCTTGTATATCGATCCCCATGTACGATCCATAGACTTCACCGTATCCAGGGGATGGGGAGGGCGATGGCTCCGGGCCGGAAGTATTGCCTGCCAGCACCGGCATCGCGAGCAGCAGCACCAGCAACAGAACTGTCGAAGATGATTTCAGCATAGCAATTTCCTTGGCCGGACATTAGGAGGCAGGACGCAGGAGGCGGGACGCAGGAAAACCGCCGGAAGATGCGTGTTTTTCCTGCTCCCTGCTCCCTGCCTTCATCGTTTTCCGCGCCGCAATTCGATATTGCCGGCGGTAGTGCGAATCTTCAGCACGGGACCGCCCCCGTTGAGAGCGCCCTGGCCATAGATCTCGCGTGCCGCTCCCCATTCGCCGCCTTCGGAGGAGACCTTAACCTCGGGGAAATCCGTCATCATTTTGTGCCCCATGGCAGCGTCGATGGTAGCGCGCACGGTGACCGGCAGGTCGGGGGGCAAGTATACGATCACGTCGCCCACGCTGGTCTCCAGATACGATTCGCTGAAGCTGCCCTTGCTTGCCGTAAACTCGGCGGAGATAGGTCCGGCTGCGTTCTTGGCGGTGACCCCGTGGGTAAGGCCGCTCAAGCGGATGCCGCCGCCGGAGGTGGTGGCGCGCACCACGCCTTTGGCCGAGGCCAGCCGGATGCTGCCCCCGGAGGTCTCCAGGATGGCGCCGCCGCCCACGTCCCCGATCTCCACGCTGCCCCCGGCGGTCGCGGCCCGGAGTTCGCCGTCACACCGCTTCACCTGGATGCCGCCGCCGGCCGTGGACAGGTAGGCGCTCTGGGTGGCGGAACCCACTTCGATGCTGCCCCCCGCGGTCTCAGCGTGAATCTTGCCGCCGGCCGAGCGAATGTTGATGCTGCCCCCCGCGGTCTCCGCTCGCAAGTCGCCGCCGACGTTGCCGACGTCGATGCTGCCGCCCGAAGTCTCAGCCTTGACGGCACCGCCGATATCGTTGATGTGGATACTGCCGCCGGCCGTCTCCGCCTCCAATCGTCCGGCGATGTCGGTGACGCTCACACTGCCACCACGGGTCTCAATCTTCACCAACGCCAAATCGCGTGGAACGTTGACGCTGATGTCGATCGAGATTTTCTCCGCGCCGGTGCATTCCCCCTCCAGCACGGCAAAATCCGCTTTCTGGTAGCCGTGCACCGTAAACATCTCGAACTGGCGGCGGGCCTGGCTTTCCGAGCCCGAGTTCAGGCGCTTGCGCACCGTGTAAGTGATGCCCTGGGGAGAGCCGCCGCGGACCGTGACCGCTCCGAATTCGGTGTCCACTCTCAGGTTGCGGAGCGACGGCAGCGACCCGCTGACCACCTCCACCCAACCGTTGCCCGAGCGCATGACGTGGGAATCCTGCGCCCACAGCGGCGCCGCCCAGGCGGCCAAGGCCAGCAGCACCGCGAGTTGATGATGACGTTTCAATTCAGCTTTTCCCTTCTCTAATCAATCTCCGGAATGGTGGCCAGCACGCGCTGGGACTCCGACCGGATAAACTTGCTCTTGTCGCGCGACAACTGCTGAAAGGCCTGGCGCACGGACGCGTCCGCCTTCAGCGGCTTCAGCAGCACAATGGCCTCGGAGCGCACGCCGGGATTGGAATCGTTCAGCAGCGATTCCAGCACCGCGTTACGCACCGAAGTATCGCTCTGGACGAAGGGGCCGAGGCCGTCGAGGGCCTTCAGGCGCACGCCGGGATTGGCGTCGTAGCGCAGCGCGAAGATGAGCGCATCGCGCACCTGGCGTTCCTCCGGCCGCTGTGCCAGCAGGTCCACCGAGTCCATGCGGACGCCGGCATTGTAGTTGCTGCGCGCCGCGAACAACAGAAGCTGCTGGATGCGCGGATCGTCGATCGTCCCCTCTACCTTCTCCGGCTGCACGGTGTCGTATTGGATCTCAACTTTGCGGGAGCCAGGGTCAGGAATGATGGACTTGATACCGGCGATGGAAGCCTGGTTGAGTGCGGGAGGATTCTTCGAGACTTGAGCGATGTCAGGTGACTTGTTCACCAGCTTGTAGCTGGCCATCACGCCGCCGGCGAAACCGATCATGAGCAGCACGGCCGCCAGAGCGGGAGCGAACCGGACCTGGTGCAACCATCCGGCCAAGTCAAGAGCCCAGCGCCATCGCCGTGCCGGCTCCACCGACTCCAGCGCCTCAGACAGCCGGATTCGCGACGCCGCCAGCAGGTTGGGCGTGGGGTCGGACGCGGGCAAGCCTTCGCTCATCAGCCCGCGGAACTCACGCGATGTCTTCAACTCCGCCGCACAGCCGGCGCAGCGCTCGGTGTGCTGCTCCAGTTCGTGCCGCGCGTCGTCCGGCAACTCGTCATAGATATAAAGCGTGATGTTTTGCTTTACCCAATCACAGTTCATAACGTACCGCCTTCATTACTTAGGAAGCAGAAGGCGGGAAGCAGGAAAAACTCCAAGCCCTCGTTTTCGTCCTGCGTTTTTCCTGCATCCTGCCTCCTGCATCCTGCTTCCTTCATCTCATGTCCGCCAGCGATCCGCGCAGCTTCTGGGTGGCGCGGAACAGCGTGTTCTTGGCCGTCTCTTCCATCGTATTCAGGACTTCGCCGATGGTACGCAG
>DATNJE010000125.1:0-9060 GCA_035604095.1 Terriglobales bacterium | reverse complement strand
CGGTGGCATCGACGCCGCTTCCGATGGGCAGGGTAGCGATCACTTTTCCGCTGTCGGCATCCACCACCGCCATCAGCTTGTTGCTGCAGCCGGAAAACAGGCGGCGGTGCTCGCGGTCCATGGCCAGCCCGCTGGGCTGTTCGCAGGGCGCCAGCGGCCAGCGCGCCACCACCTCCAGCTTGCGGGAATCGAGCGCCAGCAACTGGCTCTTGTCCTCAAGGTTGACGTAGACCCGCCCGCGGCCGTCGGCAACGGCGAACTCCGGCTTGCCTTCCAGCGGCAGCGTGCCGGCGACCGTTCCCGTGGCGGCGTCGATGGCGGTGGCCTCGCTCGAGCGGCCGTCCATGGCGAACACGCGCTTGCTGGTGGGATCGTAGACGATGGCGTCGGGGTTCTGGCCAGTCTTGACCTGGCCGCTGACCGCCAGGGTCTTGGAGTCGAAGATGGTTACCGTGTTGGCGCGACCGTTGCTGGTGAAGCCGCGGCCCAGCTCCGGCGCAAGCGCGATACCGTGCACACCGGCGGTGTCGGGAATGTCGCCCACCACCTTGCCGGTGGCGGGATCGAGCACGATGACGTGGGTCGCGCGCGAGATGTAGAGGCGCCCCGAGCCGGGTTCGAAGGTCAGGTAGTCCCAGCCGCCCTCGCCGCCCAGGGGAATCTTCTTGAGGAGGTGGTAGCCGGAAGCGGCAAAGATCGCCGTCGAGGCCAGCAGCAGGAACAACAAGGGGAGAAGAGAGGACGAACGAAATCTCATGGCCTTCATCCTTACGCGCAGAGTGGAGCGGGATGTTAGCCGCGGGCTCGACCGGCGGTCAAGTGCGGTAAAGTTAAGGGGTTTGCCGCCCGTCGACAACTTCTTTTCGCTCAGTCCAGGGCGGCTCAGTGGGTGTCTGCGCCCGCCGAGCCTGCCTGGAGCGTAGAGACGCAGCATGCTGCGTCTGTGCATCGATTGGTTTCAGGAAAAGTCTTTCCGCAGCCTTACGAAGACGCTCCCGCCGGCACGGCAGGGGCGGCCAAGGCGGCACGGGCTTCGCGCACGCCGGTCTGGATGTTGGCCTCGAGGTCGAGGTGCGGGACCGGCGATCGCGCCACCTGCTCGTAGTACTTCACGGCATCCTGCGGCCGGTTCAGGCGTTTGAGGCAGATCCTGGCAGCACCCAGGCCGGCCAGCAACGACTGCCGCTCCTTGGGATAAGCAGCAGCCAGTTTGTCGTACTCGCTGAGGGCCCGGTCGAAGGAGCCTTCCTCTTCAGGGACGCGGCAGAGGTCGAGCCAGGTTTGCGCCGGCAGCTTGTCGCCGCCCTGTTGCAGGAATTCCTCATAGTCCTGCCACGCCGCCTCGGGCTGGCGCGACGCCAAGTGCAGACTGCAGAGCCGCGTCGTGTACGCCAGATAGAGCGGGATATCGGTCTTCCGCAAGTGGACCTCGCGCAGCAAGCTGCAGGCATCCACCGAGTCGGGCTTCCTCGCCAGGTAGTCCTTCAGGATAGGCAGCGCCTCATCGAGCTGTCCGGCGTGCACCATGTCGGAAGCCTGGACGATCTCGGGATCGTTCTGCCAGCTCACCTGCTCTTCGATGGCCTGATTCATTTTGCGCTCAAGCCCCGAGTAGCGCAGCCCGCAGGCCGCGATGGCCCCGAACAGGAAGCCGCCCACGTGCGCCCAGTGCGCGGTGCCGGAGGCGCGGCCGAATAACGTGCCGTAGAGAACCTCCATCAGCAGCCACAGGGGCAACAGCGTATAGGCCGGCGCCTTGAAGGTATAGCGACGAAACAGGAAGATCCACATCATCTTGATCTTCATCCGCGGAAAGCTCACTAAGAAGGCTCCCATGAGGGCGGCCACGGCGCCGGAGGCTCCCAACGTAGGCACGCCGCTACCGGCGTTGGCCCAGGCGTGGAACTGCAAGGCAGCCGCCCCGGCGACGAGATAGAAGATCGAATACATCCAGCGGCCCCAGGCGTCCTCCAGCACGAAACCCGCCAGCCACAGGAACCACATGTTGCCGATCAGGTGCAGCCATCCCCCGTGCAGGAAATTCGCCGTGAGATAGGAGATCGCCCTGGGATGCGCGGGAACGAACGCATACTGCTCGGCCAGCGAAGCCGCGCTCAGCTTGGCGTACTGGTCGGAGAGCGAATCCATCTCCTGCTGCAGTTGGTAGGGTTCGTCGACCAGGCGGATCTGAGCATCCCAGGCGTCGATGATCTTGTGGTTCGGATCCTGGACCTTGGCCCATTCGCCGGGGTTATGGTCCTTGAAGCCGCTCACCAGTTGCTGCGCCTCGGGCGCGATGGTCAACTCGGGGTGGGTGGCGGCCAGGATCAGGATGTGAACCTTCACCTTGCCCAACTCCGGCGCCTGGCGGGTGAGGGCACCGTGAGTGGCCACAAAGACGATGATGTTGATGGCGATCAGCGCCAGGGTAATCACCGGCCAGCGCCGCGCCGACATGTTGTCATGCCGGATAGGGATCAGCATTCCGTCTAACCTTCTCTTCTTGCTCGAAGATGTCGCCAGCTTAGGGGAGTCCCAGGCCGGTTACCAGATGACCAGCGGTGGGGGAACGGAAGTAACTGGGCGAGCTGGTGCGGGGGACTTGCAGCGGGCTTCACGCCGTGCCTCATCTAGACACAGTGTCGTATTCTGTCAGGTGGGCAATCAGACGCTGCAGGGTGCGCCGGTCGGTATTGCTCAGGAAGGTGAACTCCAGCCCCATGGCTATGCCGGGGTAGCAGGAGCGGACGATGGCGGTGGCTTTGAACTCGTTGTGCGCGATCTTGATCGAGAGCGAGGTGCTGCGGCCCACCTCCAGGGGATCGCTGGTCTGCAGGTAGCAGCCGGTCAGGCTGATGTCGCCCAGCTTGGCCCACTGGCCATGGTCGGCGCCTTTTTTCCCCACATAAGCTTTGCCGGAGACCGGAAAGCGCATGTGCATGCGGCGGCCCTCCAGCGGGCTGGGCTCTTCGCGATGACGCGCCGATTGGACGAAGGGATCGGCCCCTTCCGCGGGTGTAGTCACCGGCCAGAGTTCCTTCTCCGGCTGCAAGCATTCCAGCCCGACACGGTTCCCCTGCCCCTCGTTGGCGGGAACCACCCATGCCACGCGGAAGCGGGCCTGGCGGTTGTGGTATTGCACCCCCACGGTGTCGCCCGGCGACAAAGCGGCACGCACGTTCGCCAGGCTCACGCCCTTGTTGCTGATGTCGATGGTGCAGACGTGCTCGGCGAACGCCTTGCCCTCGTGGTCGGTTCCCCAGATTCGCACCGGCAGGATGCCCCTTACACGCGGTTGGAGACGCCGGCCCATGTCTGCTCTGGTGTACCCCAGGTCCGCGTCCCGTGCAAGGTGCCTCCGGTAACTGTTATTTGCAGGGGGGATGCCTGCCGCCGTGATCCCGAAACGGGACCGGCGCGCCCGCCGCTGCCCGCTTACTTTGGCTGCAGCTTGAGCGAAGCCGAGTTGATGCAGTAGCGCAGCCCCGTGGGACGAGGGCCGTCAGGAAAGACATGCCCGAGGTGGGAATCGCAGCGGGAGCAGGTGACCTCGACCCGCCGCATCCCGTAGCTCGAATCTTCGTGGCTCTCGACGCAGTCTTGCCCGATGGGCTGAAAAAAGCTGGGCCAGCCGCTTCCGGATTCGAATTTCGTGTCCGACGCAAACAACTCCTGTCCACAGCCGGCGCAGCGATACACCCCCGCCGTCTTGCTGTGGGCATACTCACCCGTGAACGCGCTCTCCGTGCCCTTCTGCCGCAGGATGTGGAACTGCTCCGGCGTCAGTTCCCGCCGCCATTCGTCTTCCGGTTTGCTGATCTTTTCGGTCATGCAGGATTGGATTGCGCAAGGACGAAATAGGGTGCGGGATTAGCGGGGGATGGCGACAACCATTCGCGGTTGGTGTAGTATCCGGTCGGTCGCAAACGCCAAGAAGAAAATCCCTGTTCGACGGAGGGCGACATGAGCGAGAGCGTCTACAAAGTCATCGAGTTGGTAGGCACTAGTCCGGAATCGTGGGAGCGGGCTGCGGCGGCTGCCGTTGCGACCGCGGCCAAGTCCCTGCGCGATCTGCGCGTGGCCGAAGTCA
The DNA here is from genome assembly GCA_035604095.1 of Terriglobales bacterium. GTDB lineage: Bacteria > Acidobacteriota > Terriglobia > Terriglobales > Acidobacteriaceae > JAHFUA01. The sequence continues at coordinate 4,970 of DATNJE010000125.1, read as the reverse complement.
CCAAGTTCGACATGCACCTGGAGAATGGGAAGGTGCTGTTGTACCGCGCGAAAGTGAGTGTTTCCTTCAAGTATCACCAGGAGGAAGACTGAGCCAGGCCTTTTTCGAAGGGTGTCCCGCCCTCGTGGCTCCCGGCTTTTGAGACAGAGGGCGGGGATGTTGTTCTTTGTCTTTGAAGAATCCTCACTCTTCTCTGCACCACCGGTTGCACGAAAGAGTGGGGCACCCGCGTTTGTTATAATTCCTGATAACGCGCGCCCTTAGCTCAGTTGGATAGAGCGTCTGGCTACGAACCAGAAGGTCGGGAGTTCGAATCTCTCAGGGCGCGCCATCTTTTCATGCACTTCGTTTACATCCTTAGAAGCAAGGTTGCCGAACGTCGATACGTCGGGTCTTGCGCAGACGTTGAGCAGCGTCTCGGCCAGCACAACGCTGGGATTTCGAGCTCGACGAAACACTGGTGCCCGTGGGTTCATCAAGAGGCTTTCGGTTCCCGTGCCGAAGCCATGCGGCGCGAGCGCTATCTTAAGACCGGCAAAGGGCGCGAAGAACTGGATCGAATTCTGGCGAAACACAAGAGCTCAGTTGGATAGAGTCCGCCGCGGCGGAGACCAGAAGGTCGGGAGTTCGAATCTCTCAGGGCGCGCCATTCCTTCCTCAGATCGCTCGCTGCGCTCGGCAGCGCCGCTTAGAGTAGGCTTCTCTCCGACGCCGCCAAAAGCGCCTCAAGATTGACTTGTCGCTGATTGCCGACTAACATCCGCGCCCATCAGCAGCGGGGCCTACGCGGTGATTGGCCAGACCATCTCGCATTATCGAATCCTCGAAAAGCTGGGCGGCGGCGGCATGGGTATGGTGTACAAGGCCGAGGACACCCGTCTGCGCCGTTTTGTGGCGTTGAAGTTTCTGCCCGATGAGGTCGCCAAAGACCCGCAAGCTCTGGCCCGGTTTCAGCGCGAGGCCCAGGCCGCCTCCGCGCTCAATCACCCCAATGTTTGCACCATTTACGACATCGGTGAGGCCGACGGCCAGGCCTTCATCGCCATGGAGTTCCTCGACGGCGAGACCTTGAAGCATCGCATCCAGGGCCGCCCGATCGACACCGAAACGCTGCTGGCGCTGGCCAGCGACATCGCCGATGGACTGGATGCCGCCCACGCGCAGGGCATCATTCACCGCGACATCAAGCCGGCAAACATCTTTGTAACCAAGCGCGGCCACGCCAAGATTCTCGACTTTGGTCTGGCGAAACTCTTCCCCGCGACCAGCAGCTCGGTGGCGGCGCCGGCCGGGGTGGGCGAAGAACATCTGACCAGTCCCGGCAGCACCTTGGGTACCGTCGCCTATATGTCACCCGAGCAAGTGAGAGGCAAAGACCTGGATGGGCGCACCGACCTGTTCTCGTTCGGAGTCGTGCTCTACGAGATGGCCACCGGGACCTTGCCCTTTCGCGGCGATACTTCCGGGGTAATCTTCCACGCGATTCTGGAGCGTGCCGTCGCTTCACCTTCCCGGCTCAATCCTGACCTGCCACCCGAACTGGGGCGGATCATCAACAAGGCGCTGGAGAAGAACCGGGAACTGCGCTACCAGAGTGCGTCGGACCTGCATACCGACCTCAAGCGGCTCAAGCGGGATACGGAATCTCACCGCGCCGTGGGCAGCGTTGAATGGGCGAGCTCCGGCCGCACCTTGGAAATCGCGCACGTGCTGTTCATGGATATCGTCGGATACTCGCGCCTTCCCATGGATCAGCAGGAAAAAGCGCTGCAGCGGCTCCAGGAGTTGGTGCGCAGCACGGGGGAGTTCGCGCACGCGCAATCCTCCGACGAACTTATCGTCTTGCCCACGGGCGACGGCATGGCGCTGGTCTTCTTCGGCGATGCGGAGCGCCCGGTCCGCTGCGCGCTCGAGCTGAGTGGCGCCCTGCGCCGGGAGCCGGCCTTTCAGTTGCGGATCGGTATTCACACCGGTCCCGTATACCGGGTCTCGGATATCAACGCCAATCGGAACGTAGCCGGCGGCGGGATCAACACCGCGCAGCGCGTGATGGATTGTGGCGACGCCGGCCACATCCTGGTCTCCAAGTCAGTCGCCGACACGCTGGAACAGGTGAGTACCTGGAGCCGGGCCCTGCACGACCTGGGCGAGGCCGAGGTGAAGCACGGCGTTCGCATTCAACTTTTTAACTTGTACACCCCTGAGCTGGGCAATCCAGAAATCCCCAGCAAGTTGCGCTCGTCCACCGGACCTTCGCCTCTCCTGGCCGCCCCTACCAAACCGTCGCCCTCGCGCCGTCGCTGGTGGTACGCCGGCACGCTTGCCCTCGCGCTCATTGCTTTGGGCGCGGTGTTTTGGGTCCAGTTCTTGCGGTTCCGGCAATCACGATCTTCTGCTGGGCAATCGTCCTCGGGCTTGGCCGCAACCACCAACCCAGTCCCGCCGCCCACGGTCTCGAAGGCTACAAAAACAGAAAACCACGACAAGCGGCCCGGTGTCCGAACCGGTGCTCCGACAACGCCGCCTCCGCCAGAGAACGCAAAAGCCTCGCCATCCCCGGTGAATGCGTTGGCCAGCCGCCCGCCGGCAACGGCTGGTCATGAGCCTCTTCTCGATCTCCATACCAAAGGTGGCACGCGATGCGAGGAGCAAACCAAGGAGGCCATCGAGCACCTGGCCAAAACCTACAACCTGGCGAAGTACACCATCACCCGCGACATCATGATCGAGCAGGGCGCCACGCCACACTCCTATCCAGAGATGACCATGAACTGCCGGTTCCTGAGCGACGATGACCTGCTGCTGGCGCAATACGTCCACGAGCAGGGCCAACGGATGCTGATGGAGCGCCATCGCGGCCAGGTGCAACAACTCATCGCCGACCTCCAGCGCCTCGTCCCCAAGCTGAAGGCCGACCCTGCGCAGGGCGACGCCAAGCGCGGCGCCTACCTCCACCTCGCGGCCATCATGCTGGAGTGGCAGGGCCTGGAAGACCTCATCGGTCCCCAGCGCGCGCGCGCTGTGATGGACCGGAAGCAGCGCGAACACAACAACGCCATCTACTCAACCGCCGTGGACAAGCGGGAGGACATGAAGAAGCTGTTGCAGAAGTATGACATCAAGTTCTGAGCATGCCCAAAGGCCGTGATATCTGCCCCGAACCCGCCCCCGAACCAACAAAGTAAATCTTTCCCGCGGAGGGAAATTCCTTCGTAACCCGCCGAAATGGGATCCGGCTAAATGCCGTATTATCAGTGGAGTGTGGTCTGGTATCGTGTGTGCTTTAGTACAGGACAGACGAAGTGGCGCGCAATAGGGGCACTCTTGAGAATTAACTTCGGCCAGAGGTTTTCTTGAGTGCCCCCTTTGCTTTGGTTGCCAGTCTGACCTTCAGCCTTCCAAGTTCCCGGCCGGTTACTCCCTCGTGCATTGAGCCGACCGCGGCAGCTCTGCCAGCCTGACTCCCCCCCAAAGCTCACACCAGCGCCACTTTGTCGCCTACATCGAGGCCGGCGCGGCGAAGCAGGGCAGCCACCGTGCTCTCGCACAGGCGGCTGGCATCATACTCGACGCGCACCCTGAACCCATCGCCATCGAAGGTGAGCTTCCGGATGCCGTACACCTCGCGCACCTGGTAGATGGCCTGCATCTCGGGCGCGCCGGGCGGGCGGCCCAGGCGGAAGACGACGTCCAGCGCGGTCATGGTCTTTCCTCGGAACCGATCTTCAGAGCCACCATCTAATATACAGTCGCAAATTCTGATTTGCGATTTGTGATTTCTGATTTTGCGCGGACGGAGCGCGTTGAGCACATCGACGGAGAATCCGGTCAGGGTGAAAGACCCGGTCTGCGGGATGATGGTGGATCCCGCGACGGCGCGCGGCGGCTCGGCCGAGCACGCCGGCAAGTCGTACTACTTCTGCAACCCGCGCTGCGCGGAGCGCTTCCGCGCCGAACCCGCGAAGTATCTCAGCCCTGATTACAAACCCGCCGGCATGGCTGGCATGGGAATGGTTACACTCGGCGGGATCAAGCCCGCACCCGCCGCGCCGCCCGCGGCCAAGCCCGCACCGGGCATCCGCTACATCTGTCCCATGGACCCAGAGGTCACCGGGACCAAGCCCGGCGCCTGCCCCATCTGCGGCATGGCGCTCGAGCCCGAGATGCCGGCGGTGCCGCAGATGCGCACCGAGTACACCTGCCCCATGCATCCGGAGATCGTGCGCCTTGAGCCGGGTGCGTGTTCGATCTGCGGCATGGCGCTCGAGCCGCGCACCGTGACGCCCGAGCCCGAGCGCGATCCCGAACTCGCCAGCATGACTCGCCGCTTCTGGATCGGCCTGGTGCTGACTGCGCCGGTGCTCGTGATCTCCATGGCCGGCATGTTTCTCGAGCGTCTCATCCCGCCGAACGCGTCGGTGTGGATTCAGTTCGCGCTGGCGACGCCGGTGGTGGTGTGGGGCGCGTGGCCGTTCTTCGTGCGCGGATGGAATTCGTTGCGTACCCGCCACCTCAACATGTTCACGCTGATCGGACTGGGCATCTTCGTGGCCTTCGCGTACAGCGTGGTAGCGACGCTCGCGCCGGGGATCTTTCCGCCGTCGTTCCGCGGGCACGGCGGCAAGCCCGACGTGTATTACGAAGCGGCCGCTGCGATCACCGTGCTGGTGCTGCTGGGACAGGTGCTAGAACTGCGGGCGCGCAGCCGCACCGGGGCCGCCATCCGCGCGCTGCTTGATCTCGCGCCGAAATTGGCGCGGCGTCTCGAAGCCGACGGTGCAGAGCGCGATATCCCGCTCGACCAGGTCCGCCCCGGAGACCGCCTGCGGGTGCGTCCCGGCGAGAAGATCCCGGTGGACGGCGTGGTGCTGGAAGGCGCGAGCGCGGTGGACGAATCCATGGTCACCGGCGAGTCCGTGCCGGTGGAGAAGACGGCGGGCAGCCGGCTGATCGGCGCCACCGTCAACGGC
>DATNJE010000124.1:0-7918 GCA_035604095.1 Terriglobales bacterium | reverse complement strand
AAAACAGCTGCAACATCTGGCTGAAAATGCTGGATACTCGTATCACGGCGGCGGTGGTCCTCCTTGCGGTCACGTCTCTCAACGCAACCGTAACAGAGCTCTACCGCCGCTGTTCAAAAGCTAATTTGGACAAGAGTGGGTCAGGATGTAAACGACAAACGTTTTCATAAAACCTAGATCCTTCGCGACCGTCTCCCGCCCTGGAAAAAACGGGCGGGAGCCCTCGGTCGCTCAGGATGACAGCTGGTTTTGGGTTACTGCTGTAAGAAACTTAGATCCTTCGCGACCGTCTCCGGCCTGGAAAAAGCGGCCGGGAGCCTTCGGTCGCTCAGGATGACACCAGTTAAGAGTTACCGTCCGGCCCCCACCAGCGCCGGCTCCACTTCATACATCGGGAACCATGATGTCGCGCCCTTCAGCCGCTCGTTGACGTTGTTGATGTTCTTCACGCCCTCGCCTTCGAGCCACTTGCGGAAAGCTGCCGGGCCGTCCTTGGCGAACAGAGGGATGCCGTCCTTCCAGGTAGCGCGGCCGCAGAGCACGCCGTTGAACTTCACGCCCGCCTCGGCCGCGACTTCGAGCGCCTCGGTAAACTCGGCGTTCGACACGCCTGCCGAGAGGTAGATGAACGGCCTGGTCGCGACGGCGGCGGCGTCGCGGAAAAGCTGCATGGCTTCCTTCTTGCTGTAGGCAGTGGGCCCGGCGTAGGTCTTCGCGCCCTCGACAAATTTCATGTTCACCGGCACCTCGACCTTGAGCACGTCCGCGCCGTAACGGTCCTTGGTGAACTCGGCCATGCTGGTCTTGACGATCTGCGGCTTTTTCTTGGCGTAGTCGAAGCCCTTCTCGTCCAGACCTTCTTCGTAGCCGACTAACTCGAGGAAGAAGGGGATATCGTTGGCGCGGCACTCGTCGCCGATGCGCTCCACCCAGGCGTGCTTCTGGTCGTTGATTTCCTTGGGATCGAAGGGCGTGTAGTAGAGCAGAATCTTGACGCAATCGGCGCCGGCTTCCTTCAGTCGGCGCGCCGACCAGTGATCGAGCAGGTCGGGCAGGCGGCCAGGACCGGTCTTGTCATAGCCGGTCTTCTCGTAGGCGAGCAGCAGGCCGGCGTTCTTGGCGCGCCGCTTGGAGGCGGGCAGGCCCCACTCGGGATCGAGCAGGATGGCGCTGGCGTGCGGGGTGAGCACTTCCGCGACCAGCGACTTGAATTCTTCCAGGCCGGCGTCGGTGGCGTGCTGGCCGAGGGCTTTCTTCAGCGAACCGCGCTGGTCCATGGCGGCGGCGCCGATGACGCCCTGGGGCGTAGAAACGGCCTTCAATCCTTTCAACTTTCCAGGCGTAAGCTTCACGAGATTTCCTCCTCTATGATTTCGCGCGGCGAGCGCTATGACGGGTGGTGATGGCCGGGACTCCCAGAACAGCCATTTTAGCACCGGCCCGCCGCAGCGGACGGTGATGGCAGTCACTGCCGCAGCAGCAGTGTTCCCAGGATGGCACGTTGCCGGGAGATCAACGACTCCACGCCGTGCTTGGCGAGATCCGTCATGCGGTGGAGCTGTTCTTCGTCGAAGGCCCGCTGCTCGGCGGTGGCCTGGATCTCGACAATTTTCTTGCCGCCAGTCATGACGAAGTTCAGATCCACCTCGGCGCGCGAGTCTTCCTCATAATTGAGGTCGAGCAGGATCTCTCCATCCACGATGCCAACGCTGGTGGCCGCTACAAAGTCGCGGACAGGCGCGGCGGTGAGCGTGCCGGCCTCCACCAGCTTCTGCATGGCCAGACCCAGGGCGACGAACGACCCGGTGATGGAAGCGGTGCGGGTGCCGCCGTCGGCCTGGATCACGTCGCAATCCATCCAGATGGTGCGCTCGCCCAGGCGTGCGAGGTCGGTCACGGCCCGCAGCGCGCGCCCAATCAGCCGTTGGATCTCGTGGGTGCGTCCGCCGATGCGTCCGCGGGCGGCTTCGCGCGGGGTGCGCGTCAGGGTGGAGCGCGGCAACATCCCATACTCGCTCGTGATCCAGCCCTTGCCGGAGTTGCGCATCCAGGACGGGACAGCTTCATCTACCGACGCGGTGCAGATCACGCGCGTGTTGCCGACCTCGATCAACGCCGAGCCTTCAGCGGTCGAGATGTATCCCGGGATGATGTTGACCGGCCGCATCTGGTCGGGGGCGCGATTGTCGGAACGGAAGAACATTCCTAACCTCCCATGTTCACATGCTGCACGTCTTCGAGCGCGTGCCCCATGAAGCGCTCGCCGAGGCTGCGGAATTTATCCACTGAGTCGGTAGCAAAGAATTTCATGCGTGTTGGCTGGCGGCGCTCCGAGCCTTGGGCGGTCTTGGGCGGGGCGATGCGCAAGCTCTCGGCGACGCAGCGGGCGGTCGCCTCCGCCGAGTCCACGATCTCCACCCGCCAGGGCGCGACGCTGCGCAGCAGGGGCTTGATCAGCGGGTAATGGGTACAGCCGAGCACCAGCACGTCGGGGCCGGTCTCGAAGTCGTGGAAGACGTCGTCGAGATAAACGTGCGCGACCTGCTGGGTGACGGGATGCTCCACCCAGCCCTCCTCGATCAGCGGCACGAACAGCGGGCAGGCCTTCTCGCAGACCTCGACGCCCCGTTTTTCGAGCGCATGCTGGTAGGCATGGCTCTTGATGGTGGCTTCGGTGCCAATCACCAGCACTTTGTTGCGGCGGGTAGCGGCGGCAGCGGATTCCGCGCCGGGCTCGACTACGCCGACCACTCCGACGTTAGCGGCATTGCTGATTGCGTCCAGCGCCAGCGCGCTGGCCGTATTACAGGCAATGACCAGCAATTCGGCGCCGTGCTCCTCCAAAAACTTCGTCGCCGAGACTGCATACTTGGCGACGGTCTCGGCTGACTTCGATCCGTAGGGCAGGCGCGCGGTGTCGCCGAAATAGATGTAGTCGGCATCGGGGATGCGCGCCGCCAGCTCGCGCAGCACGGTCAGACCGCCCACGCCGGAATCGAATACGCCAATGGTGACGCGCCTCATCGCAATTGTTCGAGCAGTTGCTCCATCGTGACTACATCATAAAAGCACTCGAGATCGGCGTGCCCGGCCAGGGTTTCGCGCTCCTTGCCGTCCACCAGTATCTTTACCCGCGTGATGCCGGGAAGGTTGGCGGTCAGAGTCTTCACCAGCGACGCGACCGTAAGGGTTTCGACAAAGACGCCGGAGCGATGTCCCTCGGCCAGGGCCTCAGTCGTATCCACCACGGCCGTGTTTGCGTCCACCAGAAAGACATCCTTCACGTCGGCGCCCGCCGGCAGTTCGTGCGCCGACGGCCGCTTCACGTATTCACCCACCAGCGTGTGCAGGATCTCGCGGCCACGCTCGGCAGGATCGGCGGGCAGCGCGATGGATGCCTCCTGCGCCCGCACTACTCCGGGATCATCGTAAGCCAGGTAGAGAGTCACGCGCGAGGCCGGTCCCATGACCGGCGCCGAGATGGGCCGCGTATCCGGCAGGTTCTGGGCGCGCGCCTGCTCATTGCGGCGCAGGCTGTAAAGGTACGCGCCCATGCCCAGGACCGCTGCCAGCAGCAGCCCGGTTCCGATGGTGAGGGCGCGCGTCATCGCTCCGCCTCCACCCGCGCCCGTCCGACTACGACGGCCTCGGCGATGGCGGCGGCAATGCGCTGCTGGTATACCCCGGCGCTGACGCTGCCCACGTCGGCTCCCGAAGGCGCGACCTCGATGGCGAGGGCGGCGGCGGCCACGTTGTTCAGTGGCTTCACCGGCGCGGAGAGCTGGGAGCTGGGGATCTCGTGCTTGAGGAGTTCGGCCTTTACGAGTTCGGCCAGGGCGCGGCTGCTCAGCACGTAGCGGGCCTGCGCCGTGTCCCAGGGCACGAAGCCGCCAGGCTTGCTGGACGCTGAGTTGATCAGGGCCGTGTACACGCGCACCCCGGGGCCCTGCGACGCGGCATGCAGGCTGAGGTAAACCGCAACCCGCGCGGCGTCGGCCATGGCGGCGCGCTGCTCCACCGCGACCGTGACATCGGCGTCACGCGACATCACCACGCTGATGCCGTGGCCCTGGAGTTCGCTGCGCAGGCGGCGCGCGAAGGCCAGCGTGACTCCCTTTTCCTCGAGCGTCTCGTTCAGCAGCGCCCCACGATCGTCCCCGCCATGTCCGGCATCGAGCATCACCACGAACGCGGGCTTGGCGGTCAGCGATTGCAGGGTTGGCGGCGGAGGCACAGCCACCGCGGCTGGCAAAGTTCCCACCGCCGGCAGTGCAGTTCCTGGCGCGGCCGCCGGCAGTGCGGTTCCCGCTATAGCCGCAGGTGGCGCGCTCTGCGCCTCGCTGGGCGCTGGCACGATCTCGATTGCCTTGCGGTCGGCGGCGAACTGCGCCAGCAGCGGCACCCGTCCCAGCACCACCAGCTCTGCCTCGCCATTGCTTTCGGAAAACGTGATCGACGAGACCAGCGGATTTTCCAGCTTGAGGATAGAAGCGTTGGCAACCACCGCATCGCGGGTGAAGCTCATCTTGAGTTTGCCCGGCTCGGTGCCGATCAGAGGATTCACCGGTGCGCTGAAGTTCAGCCGCAGCCCGTTCTCGCGCGGATCGGTGGTGAAGTGGGTTGCCACCCCGCCCAGAAAAAGCCGGCGCCCGGCTTCGTGGTATTCCGTTCGGGTGGCCAGCATGAGCCCGAGAATGGCCGGCAGGGCGCGCAGCGGCACCAGCCCGCGACCGTTCTCCAGCACGAACCGCCCCGGCAGCCCAAACTTCTGCCCGGCGACTTTGCCGACGCTCGTGCCCTGGCGAAACTCGGCTTCGAGCCTGTTGAAGCGCAGCTTCCACTTTGCGCCTTCGGCCCTGGCGCTCACGTTGCCGAACGGCTCCAGCGCTTCCAGCAAGGCGACATAATCCTGCCCCTCGTGCTCGGAGACCGGCAGGGAATAGCTGACCCGCGGACCGTAGATGGAGAGCTGCTTCTCCTCGGCCGAGGGTGCGCTGGCGAGCAGGACCAGCAGCAGGGCAGCCACTGCGGCCGCGCCTTGCGACCTCCGCCGATACTTACTCCAGGGCATAAATGGTTAGCCCGCTCAGCAGCTTGGGATAGAAATCTGTGGACTTCTGCGGCAGGACTTCTCCGGCGAAGGCGGTGTCGCGCACCTGGTCGACGCGCACCGGGTTCATCAGGAACGCCACGTTGGCGCCATGGCGCACGCGAGCGATGGCCTCACCGGCATCGCGCAGATAGGAAATATAGCGCTGCTCACGGATGGCTTCCTCGGAGATGCCCAGCACCAGCTCCAAACCGAGCTTGTGAAGGATCACCACGTCCAATCCGCGCTGGTGAGGGGAAAGCTGGGCCAGGGTCTGCTCGATCTCCGCCGGACGAGCCCGCAGGAGAAAGCTGCCGCCCTGTGTTACTGCCAGCAGCGCCATGCCTTGGTTGCCCGCGGACTGCAGGATGGCGGTGGCCTGGGCGGCATCGCTCACCTGGACCGGTTCCACGTCGAACACTGCCCGCGCCGATTCCAGGAACTGCTCTTCGCGGAAGCTCTCCAGGCCGGCAATGACGCGGTGCGTGGGCAGGATCACCAGGCCCTCGGCGTACATGTTGATGAAGGTCATCATGACGCGGTCGTAGGCGGCTTCGCCGAGAGGCGGCGCGGCCGCATCCTGCTCGCGGCGCTCACGCTGGTAGTTCAGCGCCGTCTCATAGCGGTGATGGCCGTCGGCGATGATCAGCTTGGTGTTCTCCATGCGGCGGCGGATGAACTCCACCAGCCCGGGAACCGGCCAGAGGCGGTGCAGGACTTCGTACTCGTCGCGCAGTTCGACGTCGGCGGTATGGCGCGCCACCTTGGCCAGGGCGTCGTCGATCTCGCCGGCGGGGTCGTTGTACAACATGAAAAGCTGCCCGAAATGCGCACGCGTCGCCCGCAGCAGGTTGAGCCGGTCGGCCTTGGGCCCGGAATGGGTCTGCTCGTGCCGGAAGACCACGCCGCCATCGTAGGGCTCGAGCTGGCCCAGCGCGATGAAACCTCGCCGCTCCAGACGCTGCTGCGGAGAGCCCGGGACGGCAAATTCCTGGGCGTAGGCATAGAGCATGGGGTCGGGGTCCTGGAGGAAGACGGTGTCCTTGCGCCACTGGGAAAACACCGCCGCGGCGCGGCTATAGACGTTCTGGCCGTTATCGCCGGGTTCGCGCTTCCCCAGAATGATGCGCACCAGGTTGTGCGGACTGGCCGCGTAATAGCGCTCCTGCATCTCCGCCGTGATCTTGTCGTAAGGCTGGGTGACGACATCCGCCAGCCGCACCCGGGCGGGGTTGTAGCGCAGGGCGGGGAAGGGGAGGATCCTGGCCATAGTTAAGAACGGGTACCGTTGGGATTGTAGCAAGAGCTGCAGAAAACCTGCGGGATGGAGCACATCATCTCAGACGAAGGGTTGGCTGCGGGCTTCGCGGTGAGGTGGGAAGGGGCAGCCGCGCTGTGATACCATCGCCTGCAAAGAGGGTTGGCAAAGCCCCAGCGAGGATTGGGTCCGATCATCCCGTCCCCCTACCAGGTTGTTCATGAGGTTGGCTGTGTCTCCGAACGCAGGGACGTCCTGCTTGTCCACCGGTCAGGCGAGGTTGTGCCGCGCCGCGCTGCTGGTGCTCGTGGCCATGCTGGCAATCGCGGTCGTGGTTCCGACGGCGGTGGCGCAAAGCCCCTCGGATGAAGTCCACGTCACGCCGCGCAAGCCGCCCGATGCTCCCAAGGATCCCCGTGACGGCATCGACCCCGCGCTGAAGACGCACACCAAACCCATCAAGGTGGACGTGGACCTGGTGCTGGTGTCGGTCACCATCACCGACCCTATGAATCGTTTGGTCACCGGCCTGGAAAAGGACAACTTCCAGTTGTACGAAGACAAGCAGGCGCAGGAGATACGCCACTTCTCCAGCGAGGACGCTCCCATTTCGCTGGGGGTGATTTTCGACATGAGCGGCTCGATGTCGAACAAAATCGAGAAGTCGCGCGAGGCGGTGGTGCAGTTCTTCAAGACCGCCAACCCGCAGGACGAATTCTTCATGATCGCCTTCAACGACAAGCCGGAGCTGGTCTCCGACTTCACCCGCTCCATCGAGGAAATCCAGGGCAAGCTGCTCTATACCGTGCCGCGTGGGCGCACCGCGCTGCTGGACGCCATTTACCTGGGCATGAACAAAATGCGGGACGCGCAGAACAGCAAGAAGGCGTTGCTGATTATCTCCGACGGGGGCGACAACCACAGCCGCTACACCGACAGCGAGATCAAGTCGATGGTAAAAGAGGCGGACGTGCAGATCTTCGCCATTGGCATTTTCGAGCCCTCGCCGCCCACGCCGGAAGAGCTGCGCGGTCCGCACCTGCTGGGCGAGATTACCGATATTACCGGCGGGCGCACCTTTGTCATCGACAACCCCAACGAGCTGGCCGATGTCGCCACCAAGATCGGCATCGAGCTGCGCAACCAATACGTGCTCGGGTACCGTCCCAAGAATCCAGCGCGGGATGGCCGCTGGCACAAGATCAAAGTGAAGCTCTCGCCGCCGAAGGGATTACCGCCGCTCACCGTTTACGCCAAGTCGGGATACTATGCGCCTGCGCAATAAGCTACTTTCCCTGCTGTTGCTGCTGAGTTTGGGTCTGGCCCTGCTTGTTGTCGCCCAGAATCCGCCCGCGCCCAACAACCCGCCCGCCAGCGACGCCGGCCAGGCAGCCCCGGCTCCGCCGCCCCCGGCCTCGGGGCAACAATCGGAGCAACAAGGTGTGGAGCGGGGCGAGAACGGTACCTTTACTTTCAAGAAAAAAGTGGAAGAAGTTGTGCTGCACGCCACGGTGACCGACCAAAGGCAGCACCTGGTTTCCGGTCTGCGGCAGGGCGATTTCGCCGTCTTT